>NZ_CAKVKB010000003.1 GCF_934754915.1 uncultured Clostridium sp. | reverse complement strand
TATATGCTACTTTTTTATAAAAAATTATAATGGTAAAACACGAATTAAAAACCAATGGTAAATTTTCTTAAATTAATTCACAAGTCAAGTTATATAAAATAATAACTTAATATTTTAATTTTTCTTAGTTAAATGAAATTCAACTGTCAAAATTAACAAACACAAACTTCTAAATAATTTAACGATTTAGTATTGTTGCAAAAACAACCATATTGACGCTAACTTCTAAAAATATTAAGATAAATGAAAAAGAATACTAATTTCCATTTATTTTATTATAAATTACAATCTTCTGAATTAATTGATTTTATTAAATAAAATCAATTAATCAGGATATATTTTCTTTATTGAGCTAAAATAAGTTCATAAATATATATTATTTAAAAATTGAAATTTAGTATAGTTAATAATTTAAGGAGTGATTATATGGATTTTATAAAAGTCGCATCAGCCTGTCCAAAAACCCGCGTAAGCGATGTTGACTACAATATTGAAAATATTCTGACATGTATAAGAGAAGCAGAAAAAAACGACTGTAAATTTATAGTTTTCCCCGAATTATGCATAACATCTTATACATGTGGAGATTTATTTCTTCAGGAGCATCTTTTAAAAAAAGCTGATGAAGGTATAAAAACTTTATTAGAAAAAACTAAAAATATTGATATGCTAATAGCTATAGGTTCTACTCTTTTAGATGGCAGCACACTTTATAATTGTGCTTATCTTTTATTTAAAGGAAAGATATTAGGAATAGTTCCTAAATCATATATTCCTAATTATAGTGAATTTTATGAAAAACGCTGGTTTACTGAAGGTGCTTCTATAACTGGAAAGAAAATAAATCTTTCATATCAAGAAGATGTTCCATTTGGAACTGATTTAATTTTTGCTTCAGATATAGCCTCATTTGGTGTTGAAATCTGTGAAGATTTATGGGTTACAATCCCTCCAAGTTCATATCTTGCTCTTATGGGAGCACATATAATAGGAAATCTTTCTGCTTCAAATGAATTAGTAAGTAAAGCTGATTATAGAAGAAGTTTAATTTCCAATCAAAGTGCGCGTTCTATATGTAGTTATATATATTCTTCAGCAGGCGTTCAAGAATCAACAACAGACCTTCTTTTCAGCGGTCATTTATTAATAAGTGAAAATGGAACTCTTTTAAAAGAAAATAATAGATTTCAAAGAGATAATGAAGTTATATATAGTTATATAGATTTATTTAGATTGAAATCTGAAAGAATGAAAAATTTAAGTTTTAGAGATGGTTCTAAATCTTTAAATAAAATTCCTACAGTAATAAATTTCAAATTCGAAGATACATCTATAAAAAATTTTGACAGATTCATAGATAAACATCCTTTTGTTCCTTCTTCTGAAAGCGAAAGAGATTTAAGATGCAGAGAAATTTTCAATATTCAGGCTGCAAGTCTTGCAAAAAGATTAGAACATACTCACTCACAAAAAGCTGTTATAGGTATTTCAGGCGGACTTGATTCCACTCTTGCTCTCCTTGTAATAGTTAAAACTTTTGAACTCTTAAAATTAGATAAAAAAAATATAATAACAATAACAATGCCTGGATTTGGAACTACAGATAGAACATACAATAATGCTCTTGATTTGTGCAAAGAATTAGGTACAGACCTCCGTGAAATAAATATTGTAAAAGCTGCCCTTCAGCATTTTGAGGATATCGGACATGATAAAGATATTCATGATGTAACTTATGAAAATGTTCAAGCAAGAGAAAGGACTCAAATATTAATGGATGTGGCAAATAAAGAAGGCGGTCTTCTAATTGGTACTGGAGACTTATCTGAACTGGCTTTAGGCTGGTGTACATACAATGGAGATCATATGTCTATGTATGCTGTCAATCCTTCTATCCCAAAAACACTTGTTAGATATCTTGTTAAATATGTAGCACAAAATGAATCTAATCAAACTGTAACTGACACTTTAATGGATATTCTTGATACTCCTGTAAGTCCAGAACTTCTTCCTAAAGATTCAAATGGACAAATAGCTCAGAAAACAGAAGACATAGTTGGACCTTATGAACTTCATGATTTCTTTTTATATCATTTTATAAAACATGGTTCTACAAAAGAAAGAATTCTTTTCCTTGCTCAGCATGCATTTAAAAATGAATACTCAAAAGAAGAAATTCAAAAGTGGCTTGATAAATTTATGTATAGATTTTTTACACAACAGTTTAAACGAAGTGCCCTTCCTGATGGTCCAAAAGTGGGAAGCATTTCATTGAGTCCAAGGGGAGACTTCAGAATGCCGTCTGATGCACAACCTTGGAAATAATATAATTAAATTTTATAATTCAAATAAATAACTTTTGTTTTTAGAAAGAAATTAATAATTTCTTTCTAATTTTTTTAATTAAATAAAGAATAAATACAATTCATATCATTAATCATTAAAATACATATATTTTTTACCAATAAAATAATGTTTTTCTTTAAAAGAGATAAAATATACTAGCATTTATTATTAATTTATTAAACTTTCACTACTTTTCATGATGAATTGTAGAATTTTAATTCAAGTAGTGTTAAAATATATGTTAGTAAAAAACAAGGCAATAAGCCTAAAGATTTGGAGGAATTATAATGGGGAAAAAAGCTGATATAGATTGGGGTAAATTAGGATTTAGTTACATAAAGACAGATTATCGTTATATCTCAGTCTGGAAAGATGGAAAATGGGATGAAGGTAAACTTACAACAGATAATACTCTTCATATAAGCGAAGCATCACCTGTTCTTCATTATGGACAAAGTTGTTTTGAAGGATTAAAGGCATATACTACAAAAGAAGGTAAAATACAATTATTCAGACCTAATAGAAATGCTGCTCGTATGAATGAAAGTTGTGACAGACTTCTTATGCCACATGTTCCTGAAGAAAAATTTATAGATGCATGTATGCAGGTTGTTAAGGCTAATGAAAAATATGTACCACCTTATGGAACTGGTGCAACTTTATATATCAGACCAATATTAATGGGTGTTGGAGATAACATAGGTGTTAAACCTGCTACAGAATATATTTTCACAGTATTCTGTATGCCAGTTGGTCCATATTTCTCAGGTGGTTTAAAGCCATGTAACTTTGTAATTCAAGATGAATTCGACAGAGCTGCTCCTAAAGGAACTGGTAAACAAAAAGTAGGTGGTAACTATGCAGCTTCATTACAAGCTCATAAAAAAGCTGCTGAAGGCGGATATGCTGACTGTATTTACTTAGATCCAGCAACTCATACAAAAATTGATGAAGTTGGTGCTGCTAACTTTATAGGTATAACAAAGAAAGGTGAATTTGTTACTCCTAAATCATCATCAATCTTACCAAGTATAACAAAATACTCTTTATTATACATTGCAGAACATTACTTAAAGATGCCTGTCTTTGAAAGAGATGTATTAGCTGATAATTTAGATGAATTTGCTGAAGCTGGTGCATGTGGTACTGCTGCAGTTATAACTCCAATTGGTGCCATAGATTATAAAGGTAAGAGACATGTTTTCTACAGTGAAACTGAAGTTGGTCCTGTAATTAAGAAATTATATGATATACTTTATGGAATTCAAATGGGTGATGTTGAAGCTCCAGAAGGATGGATTTATGAAGTAAAATAAATCTTTTTACTTAAAAATAACCAGTTTTAAATACTGGTTATTTTTATATATAAAAGTATTTGTTCCAATTCAATTTATTAGGTTAACTTTTATTTATTGGTTTTCGTATATAACTCCATTTATAATATCTTTAGGAACAAAGCCAACAATCTCATCAACAATTCTTCCACTCTTAAAGAACATAAGCTTAGGTATATTAGTTATTCTGTATCGTTCTGAAACTAGCGGACTATCGTCTATATCTATTTTTACTATTTTTATATTTTTATTTTCTCTTGATATATTTTCTAAAACAGGTGTAAGCATCTTACATGGGCCGCACCATCTTGCTGAAAAGTCCACAATAACAAGTTCTCCTGCTTTTAATACTTCATGAACAAAATTTTCATCATTTATATGTCTTATCATAATATCCTCCTCCAGACATCTTATAAAACAAATCTATTTTATATCCATAGTTATAACTTTTTATTTATCTAGATATAAAAGAATGTCCAAAATATATACTATATTTTTCTATTAATACAAATCTGAAATTAATAATTTTTCTGTAATATCATGATATTCATCAATATTTATTTTGTTCACTTATATACTAATTATATAGACTTCAACAACAAATTTAATAATATCTCTGTATATTAAAAATCCAGCCAATTATATTTAACATTATTAAATTTCTTTATTTATTGTTTAAAATGATGAAATTTTATAAAGTCTGTTATATCCTCCACCATGCTTAATAAGTTCATTATGAATATTCTTTCAACACTTCATAAAATATTCTCATATGACTGTTATTGAATCAAGTGTAAAAAGTTTTTTAAACATTTTTTCTCCTTTTTTATGAATAAATTTCAAACAACTTGTATATAAATGTTAATATATACCAAGTGAATATATACCAAAAATATTTATTATCTTTCTTTTAACAATATCTATTATAAAATTGAAACTACATTTAAAATCTATCTAACACACGTAAAAATATTAAAGAAATCTTGGAAAAATTTCATCTTTCATTGTAAATTGTCCATTATATATTGTTAATTGAAATATATATACATATATCTCCACTCATATATAAAACCTATAAATTTTACATATCTTATATTAAGGAAGTGTTTAATTATGATAAAAAAAATTTTAAGCTTTTCTAATATGGTATTTGCTATATCTTTATCTATGATATCTTTAAATCTAATATCAAGCAGCCTTAATCCTGAAAAGTACTTTTCATTGATATTTGTATTAATAGGAATGTGTAATATTTTTTTAGGAATAACATTGTTAAATGATAATAAAAAGCTTTTAAGTTTTTTTAATTTTCTAATTGCTGCATTTATGTTTATAAGTGTTGGAAGCAGAATTATTCTAATATAGAACATTATATTATTAAATCCAGTATGTTTTTCTTATTCGCTTCCAATTAATTAGTAAAGTCGATATTGAATTTTTTAACTTCTATCTGCTGCTTCATTTTTATGCCATCTTTCTAAAAATTCAACTTCCTTTTTAAACTCATCTAAAACCCATTCGTATATATGAGGATCTTTATATTCACGATACCCTCTTTCAACCACCATCCCCAATCGCTGCCAGATGCGATATATCTGAATTCTTACCTTTTCATTATCTGTAAACTTTGATTTTCCATATCCCTTTAAAAAAGATGCATCTGGAGTATAACACAACAATATAATGCTCTGACATTAATCAATATTTATAAATCTATTACATTGTCATATTATCACTTACATTATAGAAAGTATTGTCCTTTTTCACCCAATAATTGTAATTTATTATCTTTCTCTATAATAATAAATTCTATTCTATATTCTTCAAATATAACCACTCCAATTTGATTTAGTAATCAATTACCAAAAGTTTACAAACTAATATATGTTTATAGTATAAAATTGCATTATTAAGTGGGATTTCTAAGCTTCGTATATATAATTTACAATCTTAGAACATCAGATTAAATCCAACATAATTTTCTTATTCTTTTCCAATTCATTGGCAAAAACACCTTTTGTACATACTGGTCTGCCACCAAAAATGAATATCTTTCCATTAAAATACACAGCTTCATCAAGATCATGAGTAACCAATACAACTATACGTTTTTCATTTTCTAATATTTTCATAAATTCATTTATTATTGTATATTTAGTCTTATAATCTAGTGATTTAAAAGGTTCATCCATCAATATCACCTTAGAAGGTTTTCCCAATGCTCTTCCAATGTTTATGCGCTGTTTCATTCCTCCACTCAATTCATGAGGATATCTATTTTCTATTCCTTGTATTCCTGCTATTTTTAATATTTCATTTATTTTTTCTTCTAATTTTTCCTTTGAATAATACTTTTTTAATGAAATCGAAAGATTTTCTTTAATTGTAAGCCATGGTATAAGTCTGTCCTCTTGAAATACATAACTTATATCTTTCTTTGTTATCCCATCAATTCTGCATGTATCCACCTTAATAAGTCCTGCTATTATATTTAAAAGTGTAGTTTTACCACATCCTGATTCCCCCAGAATACAATTTATCTTTCCACTTTCAAATTCAATGCTAAAATTTTCAAATATTTTTTCCTTTCCATAACTTTTATTTAAATCTTTAATCGTTATCTTCATTCAACCACCACCCATATGTCAGCTTATTTAATTTTATATTCATAAATTCAAAAATAAATGATATCAATACAATTATTATTATCCATGCAAAAATTCCTGTTGTATTAAAATTTATTTTCTCCATCTGAATTTGAGATCCTATCCCATATTTAGGCTGTCCATGAACCTCTCCTGCTATTACAACTTTAAATGTAAGAGATAGTGTTGATACAAATATATTAATAATATGAAATTTTATTGTAGGTATAAATATGTTTTTCAATTTATCATACATGCTTATTTCATATATATCTGCCATTTCTAATATTTTATTGTCAATTTTACTGAGACAGTTTCTTATTCCTTCATATAATATTGGGAATATAATTGCAAATCCTACTACAAAAGGTGCTTTATCTTTGTCAAACCATACAAGTGCAAGAACTACAAGAACTAATGTAGGTATCGTCCTTATAAAAGAATTTAGAGGATTTATAAAGTATCTAAAAAAGGGATACACTGATGCGAGTATCCCTAAAATCACAGCTAAAATCAAAGCACATATATAACTTACAATAGTTCTTATAAAACTACTGCTTATATACATATAAAAATTTCTACTTCTTATTAATTTAAATGTTTCTTTCAAAATACATTCAATTTTAGGAAGATAGATATCATTATTTATCTTAATTGCAACATATTCCCATATAATCATGAAAAATATACATGAAATAAAAGTATATTTACTTTTCCATGAATATTTCATCATCTGGTATATTACCTCCTATTGTTTTAGGTTCAAATTGATTTAATTTATCAAAATATATTTTATATTCATTATAACAATCTTTTATATCTGCAAACTTTATATTCGACCTGTCTATCCCATTTATAATTACTTTTTTATTTGCGGACACACCAATCTCTTCACAATATTCTCCTAACTTTTCTTTATCTTCATAAATCCAGTTACAGCTTTCTTTAATTTCATTCATTATTTTTGAAACAAATTCTTTATCATTATCTATTAGCTCAGATTTGATTATTACTGTTGACTGTGGATAACCATATTCTGAATTATTCATTTTTTTCCATTCATCATTTAAATTCATTATTATTTTAAAATTTCCATTCTTCATTTGAACTGTAGATAAAGCTGGTTCTGGAATAACTGCATATTGAGCTTTTCCAGATAATATTACAGGAGCAAGTTCTGAAACACCATCAACATAACTGAAATTTATTTCTTTATCAGTATCAATTCCCTTATCTTTTAATACAGTTCTTGTAATTATATCAGGAGTCAGCCCTTTTCCAATATTATACACTTCTTTTCCTTTAAGCATGTCTACTGATGTTACTGAAGAATCTGATGATCCAATATAAAACGATCCCCATCCTACAGTTCCAGCTATCTTATATGATTTGTTTTTATTGTATACAACAGCTGCTAAATTGGAAGGCACTATTGCAATATCTGGCTCTTCTTTCATAATGCTTGTTGAAAGAGCATCCGAACTCTGCTCTATTGTATAATTTATATTATAGCTTTTATCTATTTCTGGTTTTTCTTTTATAATTTTTGATACTGAAACAGCTGGAAGTCCATCTGGAACAGTAAAATTAATTTCTTTCATCTCTTCAGCCTGTTTTGTATTTTCTTTAGCCAAATCATTTCCACATGCTGTAAAAACAAATATGCTCATAATAGATATTAATACTAAAGCTATCCTTTTCTTCAAAACTATCATCCTTTCTTCTATCAATATATCATATATATTATTCTACTTTCAGCCAATACTCATCATATCATAATTTGTAAAAAAGGCAAGTTAATTACATAATACCCAAAATATCAGAATATAAAATTTTTCATTGCAAAATGATAGACCATTAAATCCAGATAACCTCCCGATTTAACAGTCTTATTTATAATGCTATCTATATATATCTACAATCATTCCCTGTATTTCATCAACTGCAGCAACAATATTTATATTGTCCTTTTCATCTGATAAAAGAGCTTGTGTAAGTTCTTCAAGTTTGCTGTCAATAGTATCTACTGTAACATAATACTGAGTCTGCCAAAAACTTATATCCTTCTTAGTCTCATACATAAATTGTAGTATAGATTCAAGATATTCTTTTATCATTTTCTTGTACATCACAACATCAACATATGTTTTTGTTGTGATAAGTCTTGATCCCCTCTTTTTTATGTCTGCAATCATTTTATTAAGCTGCTCTTCTGATTTTCTTTGTCTCTGCTCATTAAAACTATGTGAAAAATCTTTTTTCCCTGTTGTTACTCTTCTTTCTGTTGATACAGTTCCTCTTCTTACTCTTCCTATTTCCATATATATTCGTCCCTTTCATCTAATATACAAAAAATCCACTTATAAATTAAAATTCTATAAAAATACGCTTCATTAATATTATAAATCAATATAACATTAAACTTATATCATTGAAATATATTTTCAATCTTTCAACATATATTAATTATAATTATTTTTAATATATGCATTCCAAATAATAAAACTACATAATAATTAAAGAAATCTCTGCTAAGATTTCATCCTTCATTGTCAATTGTATATTATTAATTAGAATACATATTTATTATTAATTATCGTAAACATATCCAGAATTATTATATCATTTATAACTATATTTTTCATACTCACAAATAATTGTACAGCATATTCATATATCTTTAAAAAACATAACATATAAATGAATATATATATTGTTAATTAGAATATTATACTAATTTTTAAAAATTTTTTTATAAATATGTACAAATATTTGCTATGTATACTTTTATGATTGAAAAGAGAAAATGTTTGTAATAAAATTTACTTAAAAGAAAAAAACTTTCAGGAGGTATTTGAGATGATAGTAAGATGTATAGATGACGCTCTTTGTTCTACTTTACAATTAAATAAAGAATATGTGGTTATAGAAGAAGCACCTGAATATTATGTAATTTTAGATGATTTAAATAATGAAACAATCTGTAAAAAATCTAGATTTGAAGTAATTGAAGATGGTGAATTAGCTAAAAAAGCAAAAGCTACTGTTACAGAATTAACTTATCAGATAGAAAATGATTTTAAAGATATAAAACACTTCAACATCAGAAAAAATTCAAGAGGTGAAATCAAAGAAATTTCTATAAAATTTAAATATGAATAATTTTCAAAATGAACCTCTGGCAATATAAAAGCCAGAGGTTCATTTTTTATAATAATATTTCTAATGTATACATTTAACTAATATATGACATACTAATTTCAAGATGTGGAAAATTAATTTTTTGCTCAATATAATTATGGAAAGGAGGCAGTTGCTAAGTTAATATACTTAAGTGACTATTATAAATGCTAAAGATAACAAGTAACTGTACAAAAAATATTGAATTAATTCACTCTCATCTTGTAGTAGATAAAAGTTTTGATATAGTTGAACGAAAAATGATTATTGGAGGAAGACACACTGTCTTATACTATCTTAACGGTTTTATAAAAGATGACATAATGGAAGAGATTTTAAAGTCCTTTATTAATATTTCAATTGAAACAATGGATTCCTTTAAGACTGTTGATGAATTTATGCTTCATGAAATTCCTCATGTATCTGTTGAAAAAGAAAATAACTTAGAAAAAATTATTGATGCTCTATTAAGCGGACAGACAATATTATATCTTGATAAATTTGAATATTTTCTACTTCTAGATCTTCGTACATATCCGGGAGCAGATTCTTCAGAACCTGAAAAAGAAAAAACTCTTCGAGGAAGTCGTGATGCTTTTATTGAAAAACTTATTTTCAATATTGGTTTCATAAGAAGACGCCTTAGAGACCCTAGACTTGTATTTGAAATTCATCAAGTCGGAAAAATGTCAAAGACAGATGTATGTATTTCATATATTGATGGAGTTGCAGATAACAAAATATTAAAAAAAATTGTTGACAGTATATCAAATATAGATTTGAATGCCCTTACTGTTGGTGATCAAACACTGATTGATGGATTAGTAAAAAAAAATTTATGGACTCCATTTCCTAAAGTACGATATACTGAAAGACCTGATGTTACTGCTGCACATTTAGTTGAAGGAAAATTTGCTATTTTTGTAGACAATTCACCCAATGTAATAATTCTTCCTACTACTGTATTTGATTTCACTCAAGATATAAACGATTACTTTTTCCCATTATTTACAGGAAATTATCTAAGACTTATAAGAAATTTGACAATCTTATCAACAATATTTCTAATTCCAATTTTTCTTTTGTACATAAATGGTTCTATAAGTCTTCCTGCTTTTTTTGATTTCCTCCGTCCAGAAGCATCATATAGAATCCCTATGTTCTGGCAATTTTTCATATTAGAATTTGCTATAGATGCATTAAAACTGGCTTCACTTAACACACCAAACCCATTAGGGACATCGCTCTCAGTTATTGGTGGATTAATAATTGGTGAATATACTATAAATACAGGATGGTTTACTGATCAATCAATATTATATATGTCTATTGTAGCTTTGGCTGGTTTTTCTCAGCCAAGTGTTGAAATGACTTACGCCTGCAAATTTGCAAGATTTTTCTTATTAATATTTTCTGAAATTTTTGGCTTATACGGATTGATTGGTGGTACAATATTAATTCTTTTAATAATGGCAAAAACAGAAACCATTGTTGGTGAGCCATATTTTTATCCTCTTATTCCATTTAATTGGAAAAAACTCAAAACACTTTTATTCAGGACTAAAACTACAAAAGATGTTCAGAAATCATAAAATAAGATCTGATGCATTTCATTTATATTTTAATGCATCAGATTCTAATTTTTCCTGTTCTCTGTATCAATTTTAAAAGAATATTCCTCCAAAATAACTCCATGCCCTCCATCGTAGCACCCTATTTCCAATTCTTTTCCAATATCACATTTAAAAACAGCTATTTTATAGTCATCAGAAGCATATTCCTTCTTAATCTGTTTTATTTTATCGTCCCTCTCAGCATCATAGACAACGCCATCAGATTTTACATATAAATCATTTAAATCAGGAGTAATAACTTTTCCATTGTATTCATAATTGTATTTTATTATTAAATATCCATTACTTAATAAACAATCTTCAATTTTTATATAAAGATTATCACTTACCTCTAAATAGAACTGGTGAAATTCTTCCATATTAACTTTGCTACATGTCAAAATATCTTTTTCATTATCTTTTCCATAATAAATAGGAATTATGTTTAATTTATCCAAAGGTTTATTGCTTACATATTTTGAACTATACTCATATTGATTCAAATCTTTTGATTTACTTTCTCCAATAGATATAAGCTCTTCATCATCTTCATTTAAAACAAGAAACCCTATACTGCTGTCATTTTTACTTGTATATACTGATTCTAATTTTATAGTAAGAGGTGAAATCACTGCTTTCTTAATATACCCCTTCAAATTTTTTAGGTTCATACATATATTAATATTTTCTTCATATATATCCTTTAATATCTTTTCTGTATCAACATTAAATCTTATATCCCAATTCCCCTCACTTTCAAACATCTTCCTGATACCTATTGAAATATTAAGATTCTTAGGAAGTTCATTAAAATTCCAGCTTATTCTTTTTACTATTCTCATTTCATTATCATTTAAAAGTTCTAAATTATTTTTAGATATAAGATACATTTCTTTTCCATTTATCGTGAGTGAATTTATATGTACATCAGCATCTTTCAAGTTTTCAATTTTTTTATCAGAATTTTTAACAATAAAACTAAGCATCAGCACATTTTTATCTGCAACTGCACTTTCAAGGGTTACTATAGTATTTCTACATTCTTTTGATTTTCCTACAACTTCAAGATAATCCTCATATTTTTCAAGATTAGCATCATTATTTATTCCAAATATATCTTTAATATTTCCTTTCAAAGCCATTCCTAATATTAATATGATTATTAAAGTCAATATTAAAATTTTATATTCTTTTTTTCTTTTAACATATCCATTAAAAATTTCTTTTAGCTTCATGTATAAACCTCTCAGAGTCTAATATGATTTCAAACAAATAATTCTAATACAATTCTTAATTGTACCATATATATGTTAAAATTAATCAATATTTTTATATTAATTTTCCATTATTTTCACACACAAAAACAATTCCATTGACAAATGTTTTGATAAAATACTTTCCCCTTATTTCATTGATGTGGATTATTTTTTTATTTTCCCAAATATCAAAATAAGAGCTTACATTTTCAGCAGCTCTTATTTATACATTATTGAAATTTTAAATAACTATATTTATCAAAGTAATCTTGTTCCTTCTCTATCTTGAGTTATTAATTTCTTTTTCATCATACCTCCAAGAGTCATTTTAAAATAGTTTTTGCTCGTATTAAATTCTCTTTTTATATCTTCTGGAGATGTCTTGTCATTATATGGCATAAAACCGCCATTTTCTTTTAGCAATAAAAGTATTTTCTGCTCAAGTTCTTCTCTTGCATCAAATCTTTTCTTCCTTGTTGTTATTCCAATCATTCCATCTTCATATACTCTTTTTACTCTTGCTTTTATTTCCTGTCCTGGATATAAATAATCAAAATGTTCATTTGCAAGTATAAGTCCTTTATATTTTCCATCAATCGCTACATTTAAAGTTCCATTTTCGTTAGTATTGTATATGATAGCTGAGACCTCATCTGATACCTTATACATTCCTTCTTCAGCCATATCAAGATATAAATCAACCTTTGTTGTTCCTGCTAACCTATCAGTTTTATCTATATACATATATATAAGATATTTTTCTCCAGTCTTAAGTTTAAAAGCCTGTTCTTTCAATGGTATAAATAAATCTCTTTCTAGTCCAATATCAGCAAAAGCACCTATATTACTTTGCGATACTATTTTCAAATATGCAACCTCTCCAGTTGTAAGATATGGTTTTTTCAGTGTAGAAATCATTCTATCTTTTGAATCTCTATATACAAATACTTCTATTTTATCTCCCTCATTTATAACAGTACCCTTACATGCGCTATTAGGAAGAAGCACTTCATCACCAAATTTATCTTTAAGATAATAACCGAAATCGACTTTTTTGCTTACTGTTAAATTACAATATTGTCCTAATACTATCATTTTATTCCTCCATACATCATTTTAAAAACTGATATTTTCTTCTTTATTCAATTTCTCTGCTAAGCTTAATATAATTCAAACTTGCCTGCCTATTTTTTTCAATTTCCTCTTCTGTAAGTTTTCTGACAGCCTTTGCTGGATTTCCAAGAATTAAAACCCCATCATCAAATTCCTTGTTCTGAGTTATAAGTGCTCCAGCAGCCACTATAGAATTATTTCCTATTTTTGCTCCATTTAATATTATAGCACCCATTCCTATTAATGTATTATCCCCAATAGAGCATCCATGAATTGTTGCATTATGTCCAACAGTACAATTGTTTCCAATTGTAACTTTATGATTTTTATCAACATGAACTACTGTATTTTCCTGAATATTTGTATTTTCACCAATAATTATCTCAGCCATATCTCCTCTAAGAACAGCTCCAAACCATACATTTGAATTTTCTTTTAATACAACATCACCCATAATTACAGATGTTTCTGAAACATATGCCTTTTCACTTATTATTGGTTTTTTTCCCATATATTTTTTAATCATTTGTATCACCTCTAAAAGTATACATTCTGTTAAAGTTATTTTATCATTAGATTTCGTTATTGTCATTATTTTAGATGTGTCATTAATAATATATATTATAAAATAATTTTAAGGAGCTTTTTATGGGACGAAAAAAGATTTCAACATCAGAAACTCTTGATACAAAAAATCTAAAATTCTATTTTGGAATACCGCATGCCCACTCTGCATTTTCAACTGGCATGGGAACTCCTATAGAAGCTTTTGATTACGCTAGACACAATGGACTTGATTTTCTCATACTTACAGATCATAACAATCATCTAACAAAATCTGTAAGAGTAAGAGGTAACGAATTTACTAAATGGGAAGCTTCAAAATATCTTTCATCAAAATATAATAAAAAACATGAAAATTTTCTATCTCTTATTGGTTTTGAAAGCAAAACAAAAATTTTAGGAGATATCAACATTTCAAATCCTAATATATTTTTTACTGGCACTGTAAACAATATTCAACTTTTAATCTTATGGATGTTCAATAATCCAGATGCATTTATATCAATAAATCATCCGCACAATTCAATAGAAAATCTTGAATATAATCCAATCCTTAATAAATTAATTACATCCATAGAAGTTGGTAATGGTTCAGCACCTAATAAATATCAGCGTTATGAAAAACAATATTATAAACTTCTTGATAAAGGCTGGAAGCTTGGAGCAATAAATGGACAAGATAATCATAGATTAAATTTTGGAGATTCTGAAAACTTAACCTGCATAATTGCAAATGAATTAAATATGAGTTCACTAATTCAAGCTTTTAGAAAAAGACATACATATTCTACTGAATCAAGAAGTCTATATATGTACTTCACTTTAAATGATTCTTTTATGGGAAGTTGTATAAGCAATAGTGTTAATGAGCTTAATTTTATGATTTTTGCAAAAGATCCAAATTACAAAATTTCAGAAATACAGATAATATCAACAAATGGTATAATAATAAAAAAAATAAATAACCTAAACCTAAATAGAGTTAAATATATGTACAAACATGAACCTAATATTAATGAACTTTGGTATGTAATAAAAATAATACTTGAAAATTCAAAAATAGCAATAAGTTCTCCTATTTTCAGACAATAAAAAGTCGGCATAAAATGCCGGCTTTTTATTATTTATCTTTATTTATCTTTTTTACTCTGTTTGGTTTTGCTTTAGGTTTTATTACTATAGGCTTTTCTTTTTTCTTGGGACCACCTGTCTGCTGTATCTCCATAAACCATAATAAAAACAATACTGTAGCTATTGTCATTGCTCCATTTAAATAGCCATTAATATTCTTTATAAATAACTGACAGCAGAATATGATTACAGCTACTCCTAAAGGTATCCATTTGTTTATTCTTACTTTAGTGAATATATATAGTCTGCAAGCTGCATAAAGAGCTAAAATAACTATCAGCATTACAACATAGAATAATATTTTAGAAATGATATTCATTTATGAATTCCTCCTTATAAAGTCTATATTAATAATATTAAGTTAAATTCTCAATATTATCAAGAGGTATACAATAGCTTTTTGCTTTTATTATAAATCTGGTTGAAATAATATTTTTTAATAAAATATTAAAATTTTAAAACTTTTTTTACATTTTTTTATTTTTTTCTTTAAATTTTATTTATTTTTTGATAGAATAAAAAAAAATAGACTAGTTAATAAGAGGTGATATAATGGCTTTTATCCCAAATGGTCATTTAGATGAATTAGATTTACAGATTTTAGAACTTTTAATAAAAGACTGCAGAACCCCATATTTAGAAATAGCAAGAATATGTCATGTCAGTGGCGGTACAATACATGTTAGAATGAAAAAAATGGAAGACATGGGCATTATCAAAGGTTCAAGAATTGTTTTAAATCTTCCTAAACTTGGCTATGACGTATGCTGTTTTGTAGGAATATATGTAGATAAAACATCATCATTTAACTCAGTATTTGATCAGATGTCTACTATAAAAGAAGTTGTTGAACTTCATTTAACTACAGGTGATTATTCAATGTTTGCAAAAATAGTCTGCAAAAATATATCTGACCTTCAGGATGTTTTGTTAAATAAAATCAACAATATAGATGGTATTTCAAGAACTGATACTTTCGTTTCTCTATCTCAACCTATAGATCGAAATATAACATTATAAAAAAAATATATATTCCAATTAACAATGTTAAAACCTTAGCAGAGATTTCTTTAATTGTTAAACAGTTCTATTATTGGAACGTATATATCTAAAAATAATTTTATAAATAAGTCTGTAAATTCTTAATATTTTTAATATAACAATGTAATTCTCCTTTTTATTTTATGCATAAATTTAAACTAATAGCAGATAATAATTTTGTATAAATCAATAATTTATAATAGGAGTGTGTTAAAATGAAATATCTTGATATTACTGCACTTATTTTAATTATTATTGGAGCTATAAATTGGGGATTAATTGGATTTTTTCAATATAATCTAGTAGATTCACTTTTCGGTACAGCTTCCATTATAAGCAGAATAATTTATGGACTTGTAGGATTGGCTGGAATATATGCAATTTCATTCTTTATGAAAAAGCAATAATATATTTTTATACATGGATATAATTTGAAAACACATACTTTTTTACAACAAATAATATCCTTTAATATAAATAATAAATACCTAAAATAAATTCTGTGCAAAATATGTACAGAATTTATTTTTAAAAAAATTTCAATAACCTTTAAGAAAATATTAATTTTTTAAAAGTTTATTCTGGTATATAATATAATAAATTCAATCAAATGCTATTTATAAGGAGGCTTAAATTACTTTGATTAATTTATTAAATAACAATATTTATAATATAGTGTACTTATTTACATTTTATTCTTTTGGCGGATGGTGTCTTGAAGTCGCTTATTATTTTAAAAATGAAAAAAAATTTGTTAATAGAGGATTTTTAAAAGGACCATTTTGCCCTATTTATGGTTTCTGCATCGTTACACTTATTCTTTTATTAGAACCATATAAAAATAATTTTTTACTCTTATTTCTAAGTGCATTTTTTATAACATCATTTTTAGAATATGTTACTGGATTTTTACTTGAAAAAATCTTTAAAACAAAGTGGTGGGACTACACAGATGATCCTTTTAACATACACGGACGTGTTTGTCTTCCTTATTCATTATTATGGGCTAGTGGTGAAGTTTTAATAATAAAAATAATTAATCCAGTTATTATAAATGTAATATGCAATATTCCAGAGTTCTTTACTATTCTAGGTTTTTATTTTATTTTGTTTTACTTCTTTACAGATTTTATTTTAACTGTACTTTCACTTTTAGATTCAAGTAAATTTTCATTACCATTTGCATTTGCTTCAATTAATTTTTCTTTTGATAAAGCAAATCCAATTTTAAGCCTCTACAAAGAATCTACTTATAGATTTAAAAATATTGAAATCAAATTCCATAGATTTAGATTAAATAATAGAAAATTCATCCGTAATTTTAATAATAAATCATTTGAACACTTTAATTTATTTATCCAAAATATAAAAAATAAAATAAAAAAATACTAAGAGGGCATTTCCCCCTTAGTATTTTTTATTTATTTAGTATTCTTTTTAATTTCATCAAATAATTCTATTGCTGCATTCTTTGGCCCATCTTTTTCTTGACCTTCCACGCCTAAACATGTCTTTATCTGTCCTACTTTAACTTTATTTCCATCAAACATAGCTTCAAAATACTTGTCTATAAGTATATTTGTAGCTTCTTGTTTTTGTGCTGGTCCAAACGGATTTGCAAAATAAGATTCAACAAGACCTTTTTCAGTTGTTGTTCCTTTCGCCATTCTTGCTCCTGCTTTAAATACTTTTTTAGCTTCTTCTGGACTATTAAAATAATTAAGGTATTTTCCTTCCTCTCCAGGTCCTTCATAGTTATTTGCATAAAAGAAGAAATCTACTTTATGTCCTTTAGTTATTTCTTTGTAAGATGCAACAGGTATAACAAGTCTTGCATTTACCTTATCAGGATTCATAAATATGCTTCTATCCATTTCTTTAAAAGCATATCCTTGATCTAAATCATCTAGTCTTACAAAAGCACCTATTTCGGTACCATATCCAATAATGTCTCCATCTTCTAATTTAAATGTTCCCATATCATCAAATATTATTGTCATGTCTGAAATATAATCTTCACTTAAGCTTCTAAATGCTTCAAGACTTTCAGACTTACCTGCTCCACTGTCTCCCATTATTACCACATTTGCTTCATCGCCACTCTTAAGTAATATATTTACCATTGATCCATGTATTGGAAGGCATCCTCTCTTTATCATAAGAAGATTATAGAGAGTCAAAGTCATCTTTTTCATATATCCAAAGTAATCAATCTTTTCAGAATGATTAATATAACCAAGCATTATATCATTTTTGTCATCTTCATAGAATACAGTCTTAAGTTCTTCACCATCATCATCTTTCGCTCCAAATACAAAAATCATTTCTGGTTTTCTTCCCCTTGTTTCTTCACTTCTTGCCATTTCAAATAGATTACATAAAGTTATTCCATGTTCCATAAAATCTCTATGAAAATATATGAATATAATCATTCCTCCAATTTTTGCTGGATAGCAAAACCAGTGTTCTTTGTTTATATCAGCGTATTTTAAAGGATTATAGTCTATTTCAGAAAACATTCCATCTCTTGTATTTCTTTTTGGATAAGTTATAAATGGTGTCTCAAGAAGTATATGATCAATAAAAGGTATTTCTTCTAATGCCTCATATCCTTCTGGTGTAGCCCACTCCAACTCTTGAATCATTATACCTGCATTTCCACCTGCTGGTATTTGCCTATATACTTTTGGCTGATATCCAACTACATGCATTTCAATTTTTCTATACAAATCTAAAATAAGAGCTGAAAAATTTGCATTAGCTTCAGTAAAGCTTACAGCTGCAAGTCCCTCTTGAACTTTATATCTATGGACTATTGTATATCGCTCAAGCTTTCTCCAGAACAAATATATATCTTCCACCACACTTATAAATTTATCTTTATCACTAAGTATGTTCTTATATAATTCACTAATACCAACTGCCTCATCAGCTTCCATTATTGTCAGATATCTTATTGTATAAGTCAAATTTTTTCTTATATCTATAATATTATCTGTTTCCATTGCCTTACTTAAATATCTATAAGATATTGAATTTTTCTTTTTGGCTCTATTAAGATAAATTTCTAAAATTCGTCTAAATCCATTGCTTTCTAATACTGATTCAAACGTATTACAATATTTGGCTGTAAAATTTATCATTACTTTATCATTGCTTATTGAAAATTCCTTCTTCATAGCTTCCCCCTTAAATGAATTTTTTTATTTTTAAATATTTCATTTTAAATCATTTTTCCACATATCTATATCATTATATCATATTTTTTGCAATTTACAATCTTAGTTATTTGCATTTTTAAAAATATCTTAAAATATTTTTATTATTAAAATCACAAATGTTTTCTAATAATTCTGTATTCATGCTCTCATATCTATATATCTAAAATCAAAATTTTTATGAATATTAAGAGTTTTTTCATATTGTTTGTTCGTATTTCTATTATGATGTATACAATTTTGATTTGTTGAAATAATTATAGATATTATATATAAATTTTAATTTTAGAAAGGACATATATGATTTTTGGAATCAAACAAAGAAAACTAAAATATTTTATCTTTCTTTTTATATTTCTATTTCTATTCTCAATAATTTCATTTTTGGAAAGAAAACCCCTAACTTCAAAATCAGCTGATAATATAATGTATGTACATTATATTAATGTTGGACAGGGTGATTCTATACTTATTCAAGTAAATAATAAAAATATGCTTATAGACAGTGGTCCTAAAACTCATAAAAAGAAATTAATTAAATTTTTAAATTCCTTAAACATTTCATCATTAGACTACGTTATAGCCACACATCCTCATGATGATCATATAGGTAATATGAGTACCATATTACATACATATAAAGTGAATTCATTTTATGCCCCAAAAGTATACTCAAATACAAAATTATTTGAACAAATGATTGATTCATTAAAAAGCAAAAATTTAAAAATTAATACAATAAAGCGAGGATGTAATAGTATTGATTTAGGTAAAGGTGTCTACATTGATGTTTTTTCTCCACTAAACGATACTTACGACAATGAAAACAACTATTCTCCTATAATGAAAATTTCTTTTGGAAAGACTTCTTTTCTATTTACTGGAGATGCCGAAAAAGAAATTGAAAGCAGCATAATAAGTTTAAATGACAATATCAATGCAGACGTTTTAAAGGCTGGTCATCATGGTTCATCAACTTCTACTTCTGATTCATTTCTAACCGCTGTTTCTCCTAAATATACAATTATAAGCGTAGGCAAAAACAATATGTATGGTCACCCTTCTAAGGATATTATTGAAAAATTAAATAAAAGAAATATATATACTTTAAGAACTGATAAAAAAAATAACATTACTTTTATCTCTGATGGAAATGAACTAAAAATAAAATATTCTTAAATTTTAGAACCATTTTTATTCATATTTTTCACACTTCTACTTTTTTAATAATATTTCTTACATTGATATATAAGAAATATTGACATCAAATATTCATTGAGCTATCATAGAAGTATTGTTAATGAACACATGAGCAGAATTAATATATAAATAAATATTTTATTCTTTATGTATATTCAATAATAAAACTACACAATAATTAAAGAAATCTTGCAAAGGTTTCATCTTTCATTGTCAATCGTCCATTGTACATTGTCAATTGCAATATATATATAAATAATTTTTACATAATGTATTAATTTTAAATGCTTCTGTTATAAATAATTATTTACTTTAATAAAATAAATTTATAGGAGTGAAAAAAATGGCAAATAAAATCAGAACAAGATTTGCACCTAGTCCAACTGGATATATGCACGTTGGTAATTTAAGAACTGCTCTTTATGCTTATCTTATTGCTAAACATGAAGGCGGAGACTTTATATTAAGAATTGAAGATACAGACCAGGAAAGATTAGTTGAAGGTGCTGTTGACATTATATATAACACACTAAAATTAACTGGTTTACAACATGATGAAGGTCCTGATATAGGTGGTCCTGTAGGTCCATATGTACAAAGTGAAAGAAAAGACATCTATCTTGAATATGCAAAAAAATTAGTAGAAAAAGGTGAAGCTTACTACTGTTTCTGTTCAAAAGACAGATTGGATATGTTAAAAGAAAATGCTGAAGCATTAAAGAGACCTTTTAAATATGATAAACATTGTGCACATCTTTCAAAGGAAGAAATTGAAGAAAACTTAGCAAAAGGAATCCCTTATGTTATAAGACAAAATAACCCTACAACTGGTACAACAACATTTACTGATGTAATCTATGGAAAAATCTCAGTAGATAACTCTGAACTTGAAGACATGATATTAATAAAATCTGACGGACTTCCAACTTACAATTTTGCAAATGTTGTAGATGACCATTTAATGGGTATAACTCATGTTGTAAGAGGAAATGAATATTTATCATCTTCTCCTAAATATAACAGATTATATGAAGCTTTCGGATGGGATGTACCCGTTTATGTACACTGTCCACCAATAATGAAAGACCAACACAATAAACTATCTAAAAGAAATGGTGATGCATCATTTGGAGATCTTTTAGATAAAGGTTATTTAAAAGAAGCTGTACTAAACTATATAGCTTTACTTGGATGGAATGATGGATCAAACGAAGAAATCTTCTCTCTTGATGAATTAATAGAAAAATTTGATTATAAAGATATAAGTAAATCACCTGCAATATTCGATAATGCAAAATTAAAATGGATGAACGGTGAATATATCAGAAAATTATCTTTAGAAGAATTCCATGAACTAGCTATGGAACAATACAAAAAAGTATTACACAAAGATTTTGATTTTAAATTTATATCTGAATTATTACATACAAGATGTGAATTATTAAATGATATTCCTGAACAAATAGATTTCTTAGAAGAATTACCAGAATATTCAACTGATCTTTATGTTCATAAAAAAATGAAAAGCACACTTGAAACTTCATTAGAAAATTTAGAAAAAGTATTACCTGTACTTGAATCTATTGATGAAGAACATTGGACAATGGATACTCTTCATGAAAAAGTATTTGAATTAATCAAATCATTGGAAATTAAAAATGGTCAGATGTTATGGCCTATAAGAACAGCACTTTCAGGTAAATCATTCACTCCTGGTGGAGCCTTTGAAATTGCTGTATTAATTGGAAGAGAAGAATCCTTAAAGAGAATGCATAAAGGTATTGAACTTTTAAAAGCATAATTTAAAAAGCACGGTTTTTGCCGTGCTTTTATTTTTCTACAGAAAATTATATTCATGAAAACTTTGTGGATAACTTTTTAAAACAGCAGAAATACATAGTCTGCAAAGTTGATTTTTTATATATAAAAAGGGACCCCTTAAATATTTAAGAGACCCCTTTTTAAAAGCAATGTACTGTATTACTTCTAGAAAGTCAGTGTTTGTTTATTATTTTTACATATCTTCATTTGTATGAGATGAAAACAAACCCTTTTCATCTTTGTCTATTTCTTCTATACAATCATCATCTATATCTTTTTCATTCAATTCTTTACTATCTTCTTCATATTCCTTATGATTTTTCATATATTTCTTCCAATTCACATATATATAATACAGGTTCACAACATCCTGTTCATTATATAGAAGAATTTTTTCTATTTTTTCTTCTGGCATTCTTTTAAAATAACTCTTATCTTTCATAACTTTATGAAAAGTTTTTGCAAGATTCGAACCACTTATTACTTCCCCTTCCCTTACTATATCAAATATCTTTTCAAGATTTTTCAAACCTATAGATCCAGTCATTTCCTTTTCATATTCTTTCTGAATATCTATTGAATCAAAATACTTGTCAAAATCATAATCTATAGAGTTCTTTTCAAAAAGATAATTTATAACTGTAAAGTCATTATTTCCCGAAAAAGTAACAATAGCCTTTTTACCTTTATTTTTCATTTTCATAAAATAATCTCTTGCAAGATATAATATATCTATTGCTTCATCTTTATCTTCTATCATATACTGAGTAACCAGTATTGACTTTATT
Source organism: uncultured Clostridium sp. (assembly GCF_934754915.1). Classification (GTDB taxonomy): domain Bacteria; phylum Bacillota; class Clostridia; order Clostridiales; family Clostridiaceae; genus Clostridium. The sequence continues at coordinate 55,226 of NZ_CAKVKB010000003.1, read as the reverse complement.
CTTGGATTATATTCACATGCTCCAAAAACACCAATACATTTGGGCTTTTTATAAACATAGTGTTCCAAATCAAAAAATATCAGTTCTTCTGGCGCATATTCCATACCATCACATTTCATCATAACTTCATTACTATATTCATCTGCCTTCACTTTATTTTCACGAATAATCACAGTACCACTCTTTCCTATACAAATTGTATATCTTCAATGTCTAAATTGTATATTACATCTTTTCTTTCAACTACAACATTAACTTTTTCAATGAGATTTCTATCTTTTATTACTTTCTGCAGAAGTTCTTTGGTCGGATTCATGCAATATGGATATTTTACATTTTTAAACATGGTATAATCTCCTGCCGTATCCCCATAAGCATAACTTTGATTCAAATCTATATCATATTTCTCTACAAAATTACCAATAGCTTTTTCTTTACTTTTGCTATCCCACATAGGAACCACTTCTCCTGTATATTGATTTTTTTCATCAATTACATATTGAGCACCAATATAATCTGTAAATCCATATTTTTCTGCCATTTCTTTTACCAGTTCTGAAGGCGATCCAGATATTATTATAAGAGTATGCCCTTTTTCCTTATGCCACTTTATTCTATCCCTTGTAAAGGTATATACCCTGTCACCTTTCTGTTCAACAATTTTCTTAGCTATATATTCTATCCTGTATTTTTCTAGTCCCTTTATAGCTTCCATATAGATACCTATCATCTTTAAAAGGTAATCATCATAATCGCCCTGTCTTTTATCCCATTTCATATAATCTGGTCTTACATCATTGTACCATCTTTCTTGTCCGATTATCTCATATTTGACCATCTTCTTAAACACTTCTGTTATAAGTCCTTCTCGATATAATGTCCCATCCAAATCAAAAAATGCTCCTATATTTGACATTACCTCACATCCTCTTAAGTCTTTTGTCTTATAAACCATTATACTTTATTTTAGGGATATGGAAAAGTTATATGATTTTTTTCAATACTGCTAATATATTATATTTTAGAAGTGTTATCAATGATACCACTGATTATTTAAATTAGTCATCCAGTTTCTCCCTCTTCACCAAATCTTTATTTGATTCTTTAAACTTATCCACTATCTTATTATAATAAATTCTTGCTGTCGCCATTGTTGGAGAACCCAATATCATTCCTACAGGTCCTAGTATTCCTCCTCCTAATGTAACTCCAAATATTATTGCAAGAGGACTTACTCCTACTTTTTTACCTATAAGTTTTGGTTCAAGATACCAGGCATCAAATTGCTGAAGTGCAAATAACATAATCGCAACAATCACTGCTTGAATAAATGATGAAAACACCGTAACTACAGCTGATATAATTATTCCTACCAGCGGTCCAAAATAAGGTATCATATTAGTTATTCCTACAATCAGAGCCAATAATGGAGCATAAGGCACCTGCAATATAATAAGTCCTATTAATGCAATAGTTCCAATTATCATTGAATCTATTGCCTTTATTCCTACATAAACACCTATCATTTTGTTGTATGTTCTCAAAAAAGTAAGCAAATGTCTTCCATTATTTTCTTTCAAAATCATGAAAGCTATTGTTTTTGCCACTCTTACAATATTATCTTTTTCCAACAAAACATATATTGAAATTAGAAATCCCAAAACTACATTAACAAGATTTGACGTCATTGATATTAAATATACTGCAAGACTCTGAAGTATTGACATGGAAACATTCCCTATTTGATTTGTTATATTTTGAATATTTTCTAAAAGTCCAGATTGTGCTATAAGTTCATTTATTCTCTCATTAGAAAGCCCTATATTTATCCATCCTTGGACTTTTTCCATATAACTTGGTATTTCACTTGTTATATTTAATATGCTGTCAACAACGCTTGGAATTGTAAAAAACAATGCAACAAAAACTATACCTATTAAAACAATATAGGTAAGTGCAATAGCCATTCCCCTTTTTATTTTCAATTTCCTTTGACATAATTTCACTACTGGATTTAATATATATGCACATATAAGAGCATATATAAAAGGACTTAAAATAGACAATCCTTGATTGATTATTTTGAAGAAATACTTATAATTATCAATAATTTTATAGCCTATTATTCCTATCAATGCAAATATTAAAATATCTCTGTATTTTATATTTCTGTTCAAAAACATTTCAGCATCTCCTTTCCTTTCTAATATTTTATTTAAATTATATCATAATTCAATATTAAAAATATTAAATTATTGTCATAACAATTCAATAATGGCATCGTATCATTTTACATATTTTATCACTATAAAAAATTAAATGTACATAATTCATCTTTATATATGAATCATGTACATCATAAATATAATAGTCTATTTTTACATCTTTTCTACTACACTAATTCCTAATAATTCAAGACCATTCTTTATAACCTGTAATGAAGCTTTAACAAGATTCAATCTTGTTGCTTTTAAATCTTCATCTTCTAAATTTAATACTGAATGTGCATTATAGAATTTATTAAATCCTTTGGCAACTTCAATTACATATCTTGTTAAAATTGATGGTTCAAGTTTATCTAACGCTAAAGTTATCACATTATTGAAGTTTCCTAATGCCTTAACTAATTCAAATTCTTCCTTTGATGATAATTTGCTATAATCAACAGTTCCATTGCATTGACCAGCTCTTTTCAATATACTGTTTCCTCTTGCATAAGCATATTGTACATATGGACCTGTTTCTCCCTCAAATGAAAGAATTTCTTTCCAATCAAATACAATATCCTTCTCTCTTGAATTCTTAAGATATGTAAAGATAACTGCACCTACACCTATCTTCTTTGCCACTTCTTCTTTATCTTTAATTTCTTCCTTATCTTTAATTGCTTCCATAGTCTTTTCAACTGCTTCTCTTAATAAATCATCTAGAAGTACAATTGAGCCATCTCTTGTTGACAACTTTCTATCTGCAAATTTTACTAATCCGAATCCTACATGAACACAATCCTTAGCCCATTCATGACCAGCAAGTTCCAATACCTTAAACACTTGTTTAAAGTGAAGTGCCTGTGGAGTTCCAACAACATATACACATTTATAGAAATCATAAGTTTTCTTTCTATACATAGCTGCTGCTAAATCTCTTGTAGCATATATTGATGCACCATCTGCTTTTAATACTATACATGGTGGCATATTATAATCTTCAAGCATAACAACTTGTGCTCCATTACTTTCAACAAGAAGTCCTTTTTCTCTTAATTCATCAACAACAGCATCCATTTTATCATTATAGAATGCTTCACCATTTAATGAATCAAATTTAACACCAAGAATATCATATACTCTTTCAAATTCCTTTAAGCTTAATTCTCTAAATCTAGTCCAAAGAGCTGTAGCTTCTGGATCTCCATTTTCTAATGCCTTAAAGTTTGCTCTTGCTTCATCTTCTAAACTAGGATCTTTTTTAGCTTCTTCATGGAATTTAACATATATTCTTAATAGTTCATCTATTGGGGCCTTCTCTAAAGCTTCTTCATCAACCCATCTGTGATATGCACTTATTAACTTACCAAATTGAGTTCCCCAATCTCCTAAATGGTTTAATCCTATTGTATTATATCCTTCTTTTTTAAACATCTTATATAAAGAATTTCCTATAGCTGTAGTAAATAAATGTCCAACATGGAAAGGCTTAGCTATATTAGGTGAAGAATATTCTACACATACTGTTTTTCCTTCACCAACATTAGAAGCACCATAATTATCTCCTTCTTCTAATACTTTTGTTATTGTTTTTTCGGCAAAAGTTCCTTTATCAACAAAGAAATTAAGATATGGTCCTAGATTTTCAATTTTTTCAAATCCATCTATGTCCATAGCTTCCTTTAATTCTTGTGCTATCATATTAGGAGCCTTTTTCATAACTTTAGCTAATTGAAAACATGGAAATGCATAATCACCCATCTCTGGTTTTGGCGGAATCTCTATAAGCTTTTCTATAGGTTCTGCATCTAAATCTACATGTTTTTTTATTAATTCTGCAATTTTAATTTTGTAATCCATAATTACCTCCATTTTATATAAATTTAATCATTGAATTTCAATCATTATTTTAAAATTATACATACGTAATATATAAATTTAAACAATAATATTTTATATTTAAAAAAACCGCCTCTTTAACAAAAAGAGACGATTTATTCGCGGTACCACTCTAATTGCATATTATATATTATAATATGCCACTCTAATTTTAACGCAGCTTTAACTGCGACCATCCCTACTCATTTCAGGCGATTTCTCTGAGGTTCTGTTTCCTTGCAATTTATCCTATCAGGCTTACACTCTGTCCTGACTCGCTTTAGGCATCAATTAAAGTACTATCCTCTTCATAGAATATTTCATAATAAAATTAACCTTTATTAATTATACAAATTGAAAAAATTATTGTCAATAAATATTTATATTATTGAATATGCAAATTTCATTATAAAATTTATAAATATAGATGCTATAGGTGAAATTACTCTCCATCCAAAAAATAATGCAGCCATTATCAGCAATCCTTGATACCTGTAACACATATCTTCAAACTCTCTAAATCTTCCCGGTTTTATATCCCTTACAAGACTAAATCCATCAAAACTTGGTATAGGAAGAAGATTGAATATTCCAAGACTAGTATTTATATTTACTATATATAAAAGCATATAATAAAAAATATATCCTAGTTTTCCAGGAATAAATCCATATAAAAATCTAGTATATAACGCTAGTACTATAGCTCCTACTACTGCCACTATAAGATTAGCAGCTGGCCCTGCCAGACTCACCTTCAAATCATCTTTATAGTAATCTTTAAAAGCATATGAATTAGCTTGAACAGGTTTTGCAAATCCTATTCCTAAAAACAATATACATAAAAATCCAAAGGGATCTATATGCTTTAATGGATTTAAAGTAAGTCTTCCTTGAAATCTTGCTGTATTATCTCCTAATTTATCTGCTACTACTGCATGACCATATTCGTGAAATGTAAAAGCAACAAGAATTGCTGGGATCATCAATATTTTACTCAATAAAAAATTCATTATTTCCTCCTTGAATATAAAAACATTGTACTTCTATGTTATCACATAATATTTATTTAAAAAATATTAATTTATATATATTACAATATTAAAATTTATCTGACTATATATAAAAATGTCAAAAAACTTACTACAAATTCATTCTTCATTATAAATTACCAATTGTACATTGCAGTATATATTATAAAAAATAGATAAATACATATTAGCTATGTATTTATCTCAAAAATAATTTTTATTAATATTATTTTTTATCTTTATCTGTTTTTAATGAAGTATATACAAGTTTTCCATTATTATCTGTAGTTGCTATAAAATCTTCTTTTATCTGAATAAGCTTTCCTTCATATTCCACTTCATTTCCTGTTGAAAGATTTTTTACAGCTCCTTTAAGATTATCATTGATAAGAATCTGGCTTTCATTATTAAAATATATATCGTTTCTATTAACTACCGCTTCAAGACTTACTGTCTTCCATGATGATGTTTCATCATCAATTTTGCCATATATTATACTTGCTATTTTTTCTCCATTAAGTTCACCAATATAAATAACATCATTTTTATCGATTCCTAAAAGAGTAAGATTTTTGTTAGAATTAAAATTCAACTGTTTATTAGGACTTGTAACATAGAATTTATTATTTATCTCATCTTCATAAACAAGTCTGTCAACATGAGGTATTACCTGCATATTTCCTAATACACTGGCTTGAAGTGAAACTTTACTCTTATCATTATTTATATCTACTCTATAAACAATGCTTTTAAGACCGCCTTTATATATGTCAACATAATAAACACTTGTAAATGTAGACTCTGTTATTTTTTTCACTTCCATATCTTCTGCATAATCACAGATATCAGTGACATAATTTATAGATGAATCTTTAGGACTATATGTAATAAGCTGAATTACTGGATTTCCATCTTTAACGACTTTCTCTGCAATTATAAGTCTGTCTCTGTCTGAAAGCCATTTATGGTATAAAATATCTCCATTGTCTTCAGTCTTTACTTCGTTTTTGGTTCCTGTCTTACTTTCTTCTATGTATAAAGTGTTATTTTCACAATAAGTAAGATACTTTCCATTATATGATACATTTACCTCTTGTGCCGAACCAGGAATTGTTGCAGTAATATCTTTTGTATTTTGCTTTTCTACATCCATTTTATTTCCTTTAAACTCCGATGAATGTTTGAACACAAAATTTTCTAAAACAAATAATCCACTGATCTGCAATATTATTGATAATATTGCCCAGGCAATTATTTTCTTATACAACTTCATAATATGTACTCTCTCCTTAAGTTTATTTAACAATAATTGCTGTTGGTATTGCTCTTTCGCCCATACTGTTTGAAGGTGTATTTCTCACTTCTCCATAATAGTATAATGTAGCAGATTTACCACCATCAAGATTCATTGCATTAACAGCACCTAATTGATACATTATTTCCTGAGTTTCTTTTAAAGTTGCTCCAATACTTCCTATGCCTCTTCCATCAATAACAAGCATGATTATAGCACCATCCTGTCTCTGTCCTATAGCAGTTCTTGGAGCTATTCCCCAGCCTCCATCTCCACTCATAGGAGTCATTTTTCCATTAACAACTAATGTAGGACCAAAACTTAATGCTTCTTGTATTCCTTTTTCCTGCAATTCGGCCACAGAATATTTTCCTACCATCATTACACCCTTTTTATCAATTGCAAGAAGTTCTGTCTTATCACCCTCTGCAAGATCATTATGTATTACTTCTCCGCCAGTCATTACTATTCCTGATGGAATTCCTCCATTTCCTGTCCATTGTGATGTTGATGACTGGTCAACAAATGCACCACCATTAATGGCTGCAACTGCATCATAATTTTCAGCTATCTGTGATGTTGTCTGTCCTTCTTCATTCAATTTAGAAGTATATCCCACTTTAACTCTTGTTGGATCTTTTACTATAAGATAGTATCCTGTAAATTTAGGATTATCAGCTATTTCATAGAATTCAATTGTATCATCTTTTACTTTTGGTATGTTTATTTCTGATGTATTAGTAGTTTCATCTGTTTCTTCTGTAGAGTTATTACCTAAAATTTCATTTATCTTTTCATCAGATAAAAACCAGGTTGCAAGATACTGGTGAGTCATAGAAGTCATAGCAGCACCTACATATGTACTCTTTGCATTTTCAAACGGCCCGTATAACAGCAAAAACGGAAATGTACAAGCTGTAAAAATGAATTCAAATAAGAAAAATAGTATAAGAGTCTTATAAGAAATCTTTTTTGCTTTCTTTTTCCCTTTTTTAGATTTGGGTTTAGGCCTGTTATTTTTTACTTTTTTATTTCCTATATTTTTATTCATAAAATAATATCCTCTCTAAAAAGCCTACTCTATCACTTAGAGTTTTAAAATATACCAAAACTTATTATATATTATTTATTTTTAAATTACAATGACATCAGCATTTCAATCTTATGTATAGAGTATTTTTTTTAACATTATGATATAATTTCATAAGGAGGTGCTTATTTATGGAAGAAAAAATTTTAGATATACTTAAAAGTTCATCTGAGTATATTTCAGGAGAAAATTTAAGTGCAAAATTGAATGTTTCAAGAACTGCTATATGGAAACATATTAAGAATTTAAAAAATAAAGGATATAATATCGAGGGAATATCTAATAAAGGTTATAAATTAATATCTTCTCCTGATAAAATAAACAAACAGGATCTTTACATAAATCTAAAAACAGAAAGAATCGGAAGAAACCTAATTCATTTTGATTCTACAGATTCAACAAACATAAGAGCAAAAGAAGCTGCCAAAGACAATTGTCCTGATGGAACAATAATAGTTGCTGAAGAACAAATAAGCGGAAACGGAAGATTTAAAAGAGCCTGGAATTCACCTGCTGGAGGAATATGGTTTACTTTAGTTCTAAGGCCTAACATTCCTACTTCCGAGGCTCCTAAAATAACTCAGATAGCAGCTGCATCCATATTTAAAGCATTAAAAGAACTGAATATTGATGCAAAGATAAAATGGCCAAATGATATCCATCTTAATGGTAAAAAATTGTGTGGAATTCTAGGTGAAATGAACTGTGATATGGATTCAATAAATTTTCTTATTATAGGAATCGGTATGAATATAAATATCGATATAAATACTTTAGATGAAGAAGTGCAGAAAAGTGCGACTTCTTTAAAAAATGAATATAAAAAGGATTTTGATAGGAATGAAATTCTTGCACGATTTTTAAATAATTTCGAAGAGCAGTACAATAAATTTTTAAATAATTTAGACATGAAAGAAACCATTGAAATTTGTAGAAATAATTCAATCATATGGGGTAAACAAGCAAGACTTATAACTTATAATAAAGAAGAATTAGTTACATGCATATCACTTTCCGATAAAGGTAATCTTATAGTCAAAGATGCAAACGGAAAAGAAAAAACTGTCTTATCTGGTGAAATAAGCTTTAAATTTTAATCACTAAAAATAATCAATCTTTTAAGTTTTAACTTTCCTTTAAACTGAAATATATATTATCAAAATTAACAAACAGCAACTTACAAATAATTTTTTGTAAGTTGCCATTTTTATCCATAAGTTTTTAAAGAAGTGTTATTCCGTTTTCTTTACATATATTTAAATTCTTATCATCCCATATTGAAGCTTGAACTTCCCCTATATGAGCTTTTCTTAAGAAATACATACATATTCTTGACTGTCCTATTCCGCCACCAATTGTATATGGAAGTTCTCCATTCAAAAGCATTTTATGAAATGGAAGTTCCCTTCTGTCATCACATCCTGCAATAGCAAGCTGCTTATCAAGTGCTTCCTCATCTACTCTTATTCCCATAGAAGAAACTTCAAACGCTCTTTCTAAAAGTGGATAGTAGAATATTATATCGCCATTTAAAGTCCAGTCATCATAGTCTGGAGAACGTCCATCATGTTTCTTGCCTGACTTCAATGCTCCACCAATCTGCATTATAAATACTGCACCTTTTTCTTTTGCAATAATATCTTCTCTCTCTTTAGGAGTTTTATCTGGATATTTATCTTCAAGTTCTTGTGTTGTAATAAATGATATTTCTTCAGGAAGAAATTCCTTTTCATTAATAAGTTCACTGCAAGCAAATGATTCTAATGATTTAAAAGTAGAATATATTTTTCTTACTGTATTTTTTAAAGTTTCTACATTTCTATCCTTCTTTTCAATGATTTTTTCCCAATCCCATTGATCTACATAAATAGAATGAAGGTTGTCCAATTCTTCATCTCTTCTTATTGCATTCATGTCAGTGTATAATCCTTCACCAACTTTAAATCCATATCTATGAAGACTGTATCTCTTCCATTTAGCTAAGGAATGCACTATCTGCACTTCCTTCTTAGATTCTAACAAATCAAAACTAACAGGTCTTTCCACTCCATTTAAGTTATCATTTATACCTGTATCTGGTTCTACAAATAATGGTGCTGAAACCCTTGTTAAATTAAGATTTTCTGCCAAAGCCTTTTCAAAGAAATCTTTAATCTTCTTGATATGAATTTCAGTTTCAATTAATGAATATTTACTCTTATAACCTTCTGGAATTATTAATCCATCAATATTCATACTGTTCTGCCCCCTTAATTTTTATAAACAAGCTTAATTACAAAATTGTAATAATACTCTATATAAATTATGCTTTCATCCACATTTTTAATTTAATATCATTTTTTCTGTTGCATGCATACAAAACTAAATTAATATGTAGATTTAATAAGCAGTAAAATATATAAAAATAGACCAAGACTGATTATTACAATCTTGATCTATAGTCAGCTTTTCTAATTAATAATTTTATAAAAATTTATTCTTTTTGTCAATTTATAAGTAAAATTATTTACTTATTTTAAAAAAAATTATTATTCATTAATCACTTTCTGAATATTTTCTTTTAATACCCTTGCAGAGTCCTGTAATTTTTTCAGTTCTCTTTCATCACTTATAACGGGATTTACAATTCTTACTGCTCCTGTACTATTAAGAACCGTTGGAACTGCCAAATACACATCATCAATTCCATATTGTCCTTCCATAAGAGTCGAAACTGTTAAAATAGTATTTTCATCTCTTAATATAGCTTCAACTATTCTTGTTGCTGCAAGACCTATTGCAAAATAAGTAGCACCTTTTCTATTTATAATTTCATAAGCAGCACTTACTACATCTTTTGCAATTACATCTTTTATTTCTTCATCCCATTCAAGATTGAATTTTTTAGTATAGTTTTCAAATGTCTCTCCTGCAATACTTCCAGTACTCCAACTTACAACTTCACTATCACCATGTTCACCTAATACATAAGCATGAACATTGTTATTATTTACATTCAAATACTTGCCTATTACATATTTTAATCTTGATGTATCCAATACTGTTCCTGAAGCAATAACCCTCTCTTTAGGAAATCCTGATAATTTATAAGTTATATATGCTAAAACATCGCAAGGATTTGATACTACCAATAAAATTGCATCTGGACTTGCTGCTGCTATTTGTGGAATAAATCCCTTAAATATTTTATAATTCTTTTCTATAAGATCAAGTCTTGTTTCACCCTCTTTTTGTGCTGCTCCCGCTGTTATTATTATAACATCTGAATCTTTGGTTTCACTTATATCTCCTGCATATATATTAACTGGTTTTACAAATGATGTACCATGAACTAAATCCATTACTTCACCCATTGCTTTGTCCATATTAATATCACAAATACATATTTCTGTTGCCACTCCACTGTTCATTAAAGCATACGCTGTAGTTGCTCCAACAAATCCAGCTCCTATTATTGATACCTTACGCTTTCTTTCCAACATAAATTTTCCTCCTTTATATGATTATTAATGCTATTAGTTTTTCCTATAAACAAAATATTATTAGATAATATTTTTGGTAATTTTTTATATTTAAATTATTATTGTTTAATAATAATTATTCTTCTTAATTATATCTCATTTGAATTTTGACGTAAATACTATATAATTAAATTTAACAAGTTAATAATTATATTATTCATATATATTGCAATTAACAATGATAATTGACAATGAAATATGAAATCTTTTCAAGATTTCTTTTATATTTTACATGTATCAGATAAATTTAAAATGTAATTTTAATCTTGCAACATATATACAAAACGGAGGGAAAACTGTAATGAAATTATTATTTTTTGATACTGAAACAACAAGTATCAAACCAGGAAGTATATGTCAGCTGAGTTATATCACTGTAGATGCAAATGTAAAACCTCAGGTAACAACCGGAAAAAATTTCTTCTTCACAGTTGATGAAATGGATCCATCTGCTCAGGAAGTTCATGGTTTTTCATTAGAGAAACTTTATGAATTATCTGAAGGTCAATACTTTGAAGACTTAGCTTTTGACTTTATAAATGATTTTAAAGAAGCCGACTTTATTATAGGACACAATGTAAATTTTGATATAAGATTTTTAAAACATGAGCTTCTTACTTTGGGCGAATTATTTGAACCCAAAAATACATTCTGTACAATGGCATATTATAAAAATATCTGCAAAATTCCAAAACCAAATGGTGAAATAAAAAATCCTAAACTTTCTGAAGTCATTGATTGGCTCAATATATCTGAAAAACAGATTGCAGAAACTTCTGAAAAACTTTTTGAAGGAAGCGGAAACTATCATGATGCAAGATTTGATACTGCAGCCACATATCTTACAGTTATAGAAGGATTGAAAAAAGGATACATTCCAAGAGGTTATTTTTCAAATCTTTTAAAAAAACAAGAAAATTTATAAAATAATTTATTTAAAATACAAATTAAGCTGTTACATGGAAATTGGACTTATTTTCTCATGTAACAGCTCTATTTTCATAAAACAGTAATTACAAATTAAAAATTTATAAAACACTCTAAGGATATTCAATCATAATATTTTATACAAGTATAATTCAATTAACAATGAAAGATAAAATCTTTACTTATTATGTTGTTATATATATTTTTTTTAATTTACAGGAACGTATATTTGTGTAATAATATCATCTGAATCAATCGGACCACTTATATATTTTTCATAAAATTCACCAGATATTTCATAATTATTTTCTGATATCCATTCAATAATCTTTGCATATCCTTCTGAAAGTTTATCATATTCACCTTTTATAACTGCCATTGCACATTTTCTGCCTTTAAATATTTTTGAATTTGATATTCTTTCTTTTATAGGAACTGCTATTTCAGTATCATTTGCATCATGATTAAACTCCTCTCCATAATAAATAGACATTGGCGGACCTATAACTGTAAGTTTTTCCTTTGCTACTCTTTCAAAAAGTTTACCTATATATTTTCCATACTCTTCAGTACTCATAATCTGACGGGTTGAAATAATGTTCATATCTTCTGCATTTACTATTTTCACTTCAATTTTATCCATAAATGACATAATATCAAATCCTTTCTCTAAATTAATTAAGTCATTATTCATATCTTTCTCTAACCTTTCAAAATCCTGTATTGTTTTATGAATCTCTGCTTTCTTTAGATTCATCATATCAATTATAAATTTTCTATCATTTTCTAAAATAACTTGCTTTATTTCTTCTAAAGAAAAATTATATTTTTTCAGTTTAGAGATAAGAATCATAGTCCTTATCTGGCTTATATCATAATATCTATAATTATTTTCTTCATTGATTTTTATTGGTTTTATTAGATCTATGTTATCATAATGGCGTAGTGTCCTTGTTGTCACTTTACATATTTTCGAGAATTCTCCTATTGTAAGCATAATCATCAATCCCTCCAATGCTTTAATGTTAATATATTCCTTAAGGATTAATCTTAGTATAAACTTTAACGTTGTGTTAATGTCAACATTTTTTTAATATATTCTTGACTTATTTGGGTTAAAAATTAAAACTGCATAAATTCTTATTTAATTTATGCAGTCTACTCATTAATATCCAAATATTTCTTCTTGATATTTTTTACACAGCTCTTTATCCATAGCTTCAACACCTTCTAATGGATATCTGATTTTCATTATCTCATATTTATTTACTCCTAATAGATGATATGGAAGTAGTTCAACTCTTTTTATATTAGGTATTGTATCTATATATTTCTTAAGCCCTTCTAAATACTCTCTGCTGTCTGTAAATCCAGGCACAACCACTTGTCTTATCCATATTTCTGTATTATTTCTTTTCATAGCCTCAAGAAACTTTAATGTTTCATCAATTTCCATCAAAGTTATATTCTTATATCCTTCTCTTGTATAATGTTTTATATCATATAAAACAAGATCTGTATATTTTAATATTTCGTCATAATCACCAAATCCATAGCCTGAAGTATCAAGGCATGTATTTATCCCTTTTTCTTTACACAGCTTTAATGTTTCTAATAAAAATTCAGGTTGTCTTAATGGATCTCCTCCTGAAAAAGTTACTCCCCCTCCACTTGCTGCAAAATAACTTTTAAATCTTTCTATTCTATCAACAAGCTGTTCTGGAGTATACTCTTCTCCTCCATTTTGAGTCCATGTATCAGGATTGTGACAGAATTTACATCTTAACGCACATCCCTGAAAAAATATAACCACTCTTATTCCTGGTCCATCTACAAGTCCCATACTTTCAACTGAATGAATTGTTCCTTTAACCATAATCGTATTCCACCTTCATTATCATTTGATTTTCGCATTTATTATAACTATCCTATGCATTACCTATTTAACACTTAACAATTATGAGTTTTGTTAGATATGCTATTAGTATTTCTTTAAATAATATATATTTTTCAAAATTTCTTTATAAATTTTATTTTAAAACAGAATCCTGGATAATGAAAAATCATCCAGGATTCTAAATTAATTATCTTTAATTATTTTATCTTTTGTAAGTAGATGAAATTAAAACTACATTTTTTCGTGGAATGTTCTGTTTATAACATCTAATTGCTGTTCTCTTGTTAACTTAATGAAGTTTACAGCATATCCTGAAACTCTTATAGTTAATTGTGGATATTCTTCTGGATGTTCCATAGCATCTAATAATGTTTCTCTGTTAAATACATTAACATTTAAGTGATGAGCATCTTGACCAAAGTATCCATCCATCATAGCACTTAAGTTAGTTATTTGTTGTTCTTTGGATTTTCCTAATGCATCTGGTACAATTGAGAATGTGTTAGAAATACCATCTTGAGAATGTTCATATGGAAGCTTAGCAACTGAGTTTAATGATGCTAATGAACCACTGTTATCTCTTCCGTGCATTGGATTAGCTCCTGGTGCAAATGGCTCTCCAGCTTTTCTACCACATGGAGTAGTACCAGTTTTCTTACCATAAACAACGTTAGAAGTTATAGTTAATACTGATTGAGTATGATATGCATTTCTGTAAGTCTTGTTCTTTCTGATTTTGTTCATCATGTTTTCAACTAAGTATACAGCAATATCATCAACTCTGTTATCATCATTTCCGTATTTAGGGAATTCACCTTCAACTTCGAAGTCCACAGCTATTCCTTCTTCATTTCTTATTGGCTTAACTTTAGCATATTTAATAGCTGAAAGTGAGTCAGCACAAACTGAAAGTCCAGCTATACCACAAGCCATTGTTCTGAATACATCTCTGTCATGTAAAGCCATTTGTAAGCTTTCATAAGAATATTTGTCATGCATGTAGTGAATTACATTTAAAGTATTAACATAAAGATTAGCTAACCAGTCTGTCATTACTTCAAATTTTTCCATTACTTCATTATAATCTAAGTATTCAGAAGTTATTGGTTCCATCTTAGGTCCAACTTGTACTCCAGACTTTTCATCTCTACCACCGTTTATAGTATAAAGTAAAGTTTTAGCTAAGTTAACTCTTGCACCAAAGAATTGCATTTGCTTACCAACTTTCATTGCAGATACGCAACAAGCTATAGCATAATCGTCTCCCCAGTATGTAGCCATTAAATCATCATTTTCGTATTGTACTGAACTTGTATCAATAGATACCTTAGAGCAGAAATCTTTGAATCCTTGAGGTAATCTTGTTGACCATAATACAGTTAAGTTTGGTTCTGGTGATGGTCCTATAGTGTATAGTGTGTTAAGAATTCTGAATGAGTTCTTAGTAACTAAAGTTCTTCCATCTAATCCCATACCACCAATTGATTCAGTAACCCAAGTTGGATCTCCTGAGAATAAATCGTTATATTCTGGAGTTCTTAAGAATTTAACTAATCTTAATTTCATTACGAAATGGTCAATTATTTCTTGAGCTTCTTCTTCAGTTATAACTCCATTTTGTAAATCTCTTTCAATGTATATATCTAAGAATGTAGAAGTTCTACCAAGTGACATTGCAGCACCATTTTGTTGTTTAATTGCTGCTAAATATCCAAAGTATAACCATTGAACTGCTTCCTGTGCATTGCTTGCTGGTCCAGATATATCTATTCCATAACTTAATGCCATTTCTTTAAGTTCTTTTAATGCAACTATTTGATCAGATATTTCTTCTCTTAATCTGATAACATCTTCATCTATTGTGCTTACTTCTAATGATTTCTTTTGTGCTAATTTATCTTCGATTAATCTATCAACACCGTATAAAGCAACTCTTCTGTAGTCACCTATGATTCTTCCTCTACCATAAGCATCTGGAAGACCTGTAACGATACCTGATTTTCTAGCTAATCTCATTTCATCTGTATAAGCATCGAAAACTCCTTGGTTGTGAGTTTTTCTGTACTTAGTAAATATTTCAGAAATCTTAGAATCAACTTCATATCCATAAGCTTTAGCTGCATTTTCAGCCATTCTTATTCCACCTTCAGCCATTACAGCTCTCTTTAAAGGTGCATCAGTTTGAACTCCTACAATTTTTTCAATTGCTTTGTCTATATATCCTGGTGCATAAGCATTTATTCTTGATGCTGTCTTAGTATCAACATCTAAAACTCCGCCATTATCTCTTTCTTTTTTGAATAAGTCACTTACTTCATCCCATAATTTAGTAGTGTTTTCACTTGCTCCAGTTAAGAAAGAATCATCACCTTCATAAGGAGTGTAGTTAAGTTGAATAAAGTTTCTTACATCAACACTTTTTTGCCATTGTCCACTTTTAAACCCATCCCATTGTTTAAACATAATTGTTTCCTCCTTTGTTTTGTATACTATTATAAGTTTCTTCTTTTGTACTATACAAATTGTTTGATAATTTACTCAAAGTCTTAAAACTTTGTTAAATCATTTTCAATATGATTATAATACAAAATCGACAAAAACAAAAGTTTTTTTTAAAATAATCAAAAAAATATTTGTTTTTTATAGTTAAAAATCATATTTGTTTTAAATTTATTCCTAAATATATAATTTTTATCTAAATGCGTGTTCTTTTTAGTGACTTTTCCATGCATTTCTTTAAAAGCTTTGTTAAAAATATAACATTTTTTGTTGTTTTTATTTTCTGACTATTCATTCAAATGTATTAGTAATTTAAAAGTTTCATTTTTTTATTAATTCAAATAAATATATAGCAAAATCTTATATTAAAGATATCATTTGATATACAGTCACTTCATGCAGATATTTATGCTTAACTAATATTAATTATCCATTATCAAAATTAAATATAAATTGCAGTTTTTCATTTAAGTACTATCATAATCATCTCTTTGCTCAATTTATAATTGTTGTTCTATTGTCAATCTATTAAATTATACAACGAATAAAGCTGCCTCTAATAATTTAGAAGCAGCTTTATTTCAAAATAAATTTATTTTACTTTGCACCATATTGAGCATAATAATCATCAATTCTAGCCTTTATTTCATCGTTTATAAGCACAGTTCCATTAATTTCCTTGTTATATAAGTATTCAATAACTTCTGCCATTGTAACTATCGCACAAGTTTTAAATCCAAACTTTTCTCTTATCTCAGATAACGCCGATTTTTCTCCCTGGCCTTTTTCCATTCTGTCAACAGAAATTATAAGTCCTTTAACATCAACATCTCCCTGACTCTTCAATATAGGCATTGTTTCATAAATTGAAGTTCCTGCTGTTGTTACATCTTCAACTATAAGAACTTTATCTCCATCCTTTAATTTACTTCCTAAAAGAATTCCCTTATCTCCATGGTCTTTAACTTCTTTTCTGTTTGAACAGTACTTAACATCTATATCATATTTTTCTGATAATGCAATTGCAGTTGTAACACCTAATGGGATTCCCTTGTATGCAGGTCCAAATAATATATCATAATCTTCACCAAAGTTTTCTTTTATCGCTTCTGCATAAAATGCTCCAAGTCTGCTTAACTGGCTTCCTGTTTGATAATTCCCGGTATTAACAAAGAATGGTGTCTTTCTTCCGCTCTTAGTAACAAAATCTCCGAATGTTAACACTCCACATTCTATCATAAAATCAATAAATTCTTTCTTGTAAGCTTTCATCTTTAATTCCTCCGTTAATTTTAATATTAATAACAAAGTAGCCTGATGCCACTTACCCCTAAATAATTAATTTTAATCGCAAACTTCTTAATCTTTATTTTGCATACATTAATTATTTTTTACATATACAAAAAAGTCTTCCTTTTATAAAATAAAGGAAGACATAATACGCCTACGGTTTCTCATAACTTCCTTATTGATTTCTCGAATCAATTTAAAGGGGTTTATCCATTGTTATTACGATACCATCAAATTATATTATTGTCAATTATATTTTAAATTTATTATACTAATATACTATGTTTAATTCCAGTTGAAGAAACATTTCTAAGCCTTTTTAGCTTTATTTTTCTACATAATTCCATTTCCCAAATCATATGCCATTTGTATATAATTTGTATTCTTAACATCAGCAGGAGAATTCACACCATAAGCCATAAGAATCCCTCCATCTTTGTTTCCTTCACCTCGAAAACATGAAACATACTGATGATAGCAATCAAACATTGTTTTCATATATTTCTCTTCTAGTTAAGCTCCAGCTGAAACCAAATAAAATATTTTATTAGTAAGTAAAGTTTCGATAGCAAATGTTCGATCAAGAACACGCTTCATTAAAGAAGTCCATGTGTAAAAATATACTGGAGATATGAAAGCAATGACATCTGTGTCTAGTATTTCATTGTAAATATCTAACATATCATCTTTCTGCACACATTTTCCACCATTTGTCTGACAGATGCCACATCCTACACAATCTTTAATTACTTTTTCTTTTAATTCAATTCTAGTAACTTCATGCCCTGCATCTTTTGCCCCACGAGCAAATTCATCAGCTAAAATTCCTGTATTTCCATTTTTGCGAGCACTACCATGTAAAATTAAAATTTTCATATCATTTATTCCTTTCATAATACTGTATTGTTTTAGGACTATTGATTTTAAAGTTAACCTTTTGCAATAAATGCAAAAGGTTATTCTCAAAACATTTTTTTGAAATTTAAACAAATATATGTCCATAAGATTAAATAGAATATAATGCTTTTCTGGCATAATTTTTATATATAATACTAAAACTCTGCCATGCAATACAAAATACTTTTGTTTTGTATTGATATCCTTTATATTTTTCATTCGTTTTTAATAGTACTGATATAGGACTATTATACTTTGAGAGTAATTTTTTGTCAAGTGAATAAATAATAATACTGAGTAACATGAATATCATTTTATCACTTAAAAGAAAGATTATATAATATTAATTTTCATTAACATTAAATTATACCAACTATCTCATTTATATCTTTAATCCCTTGTTCCTTCAAGAAATTTTCCATTTCTTCAATAATATCTTTTCCAGCCATAGGATTTATAAAATTAATTGTACCTATCTGAATAGCACTTGCTCCCGCCATCATAAATTCAATAGCATCTTTCCCATTTGAAATTCCTCCAAGACCTATAACGGGAATATCAACTGCTTTAGATACTTCATAAACCATTCTTAAAGCTACTGGTTTTACAGCGGGACCAGAAAGACCTGCTGTTACATTATTAAATACTGGCTTTCTCTTATATATGTCAATTGCCATACCTTTTAAAGTGTTTATAAGTGAAATGGAATCAGCTCCAGCTTCCTGACATTTAACTGCCATATCAACTATATCTTCAGCATTAGGTGACAATTTAACCATTAATGGTTTTTTTACAATTGATTTTATTTCCTTAACAACATCATATGCAACGTTTGATTTTATTCCAAATGCCATTCCTCCATGCTTTACATTTGGACAGGATATATTAAGTTCAATCATATCAACATCTGTTTCATTTATTTTAGTAACAGCAGCCACATAATCATCAATACATCCTCCACCTATGTTAGCTATAACATTTGTACCAAGCTTTCTCATTTTAGGAAGCTCATTTTCTATAAATGCATCTATTCCAGGATTATTAAGTCCTACAGAATTCATCATTCCAGAAGGAGTTTCAAATACTCTAAGTCCATCATTCCCTGCTTTTGGATTTATAGTAAGACCTTTTGATGATATCCCACCAAGAATTCCAACATCATAAAAATTATTATACTCAGCTCCAAAACCAAAAGTTCCTGATGCAGCAATTACAGGATTCTTAAATTCTACACCATTAATATTTACCTTCATCATATCAATCACGCCCCATTCCTATAATTCTACATAGTATCCATCAAATACAGGACCATCTTTGCAGGTTCTCTTATTACCATCTTTAGTCTTACATGTACATACTAGACAGGCACCAACTCCACATGCCATGTGCTTTTCCATAGAAACATATACTTTTACATTCTTTTCTTTACACATTTCAACTACTTTTTTCATCATGATTTCAGGACCACAGCATAATACTGTATCATATTTTTCCACATCTAAAAGATCTGTTACAAATCCTTTATGTCCATATTTACCAGTATTTGTTGATATCTTTATATCATTGACATAAGGCTTAAAATCATCAATCAGATAAATTTCATCTCTGAATCCAGAATATAAATCTATAACTTCACTATTGTTTTTTTCTCTAAGTCTTTTTGCAAGTTCAAACATAGGTGCAGTACCTATTCCTCCTGAAACTAATGCCACTTTTCCATAATCTTTACTTAAATCAAATCCATTTCCAAGAGGACCAGTTAAATTAATTTCATCATTTTCTTTAAGTTTAGAGAATTCTTTTGTTCCATTTCCAACCACTGCATATAAAAATGTAAGTCTGTCTCCATCTTTTTCACATATGCTTATTGGTCTTGGCAAAAGTGTTGTTCCATTAAGTTTTAGCATGTAAAATTGTCCAGCATTGATTTCACCTGCATCTTTAACCACTAATTTATATATATCTTTTGATACTTCTTCATTTGAAATAACTTTTGCACTTCTATATGTAACAGCCATCTTAAACCTCCATATTTTTACTATTTATTAACAGCATTCTTTATAGCATCTCTCATCTTTATAGCTTCTTCTCTTGCACATACTGCAAAATCTTCTGCAGGTCTGTTTAATTTTTTATACGCAAGGAGTATTCCTCTTGATGAATTGACAACTCCGCCATTTCCATTATTTAAATATAAAGCAACATCCTCCGCTGTTCCGCCTTGAGCTCCATATCCAGGTATCAAGAAAAACATGTTGCTGTAATTAGCTCTTATTTTCTTTCCTTCATCAACATGAGTACATCCAATAACACCGCCTATAGCAGTATATCCACATTTTCCAGTACAGTTTTCAGCCATCTTTGTAATCTTATCTGCAACTACTTCATAAACTTTCTTTCCTTCTGCTGTATCTATGTATTCAATATCTTCAGCTCCTGGATTTGATGTTCTTACCAAACTGAATACACCCTTTTTACCACTTTCTAAATATGGCATATATGGCTCTATACTGTCCATTCCCATATAAGGGCTTAACGTTATAAAATCTGCTTCAAAGTCTCCTTCAAAATGAGCTTTTGCATACATTTTTGCAGTAGCTGCTATATCTCCTCTTTTTATATCCGCTATTATTATTTCATCTTTTTCTCTTAAATACTCAAGGGTTCTCTTATATGCAGTAAGACCTTCAAGTCCTAATGCTTCGTAATATGCAATCTGAACTTTAAAACATGCTGCTACATCATATGTAGAATCTATTATTTGTTTATTAAATTCAAATATGGCTTCTCCTGGAGTTCTTCCTTCTTTTATATAATCTGGAATATAATCTAATGCTGTATCAAGTCCAACACATACAACTCCTCTTTTTTCTACTCTGTCATATAATTTATCAATAATATTATTTGTCATTTTAAAGCTCCTTACGTTATATTTTAAATCTATGTCAATTTTATCAATCATAAAATGCAAAGTCTGCAAATTATCATATCACTATCTCTGCAGATCTTTTAACAATTAGTTTTTCTTATATTTAATAACTCCACCCTTGATAGTTGCTAAAATTTCTCCATAAAACTCCATTCCTTCAAATGGGGTATTTTTTCCCTTAGATAAAAATTCTTTGCTATCAACTTTTATCTTTTTATCTAAATCAACAAGAACCAAATCTCCTTCAGTTCCCACACTTACTTTTCCTTTATTCATTCCTAAAAGTTTTGCACCATTAAAAGACATAAGTCCACTTAACTTGTTTATTGATATTCCGTTTTCCCTTACAAGTTTTGTGTAACATATTGGGAATGCAGTTTCAAGTCCAACCATTCCTGGCGAACCATTTTTCTTCTCTTCTGCTGTATGCGGTGCATGGTCAGTACCTATTGTATCAACCATTCCAAGCTTTATTGCTGAAATTATAGCTTCTACATCTTCCTTTTCTCTTATTGGTGGATTTACTCTATAATCATTTATATCTCTTGTAAGCCCTATATGATGAGGTGTAACTTCTAATGTAATATTTGCTCCGCTCATTTTTCCATCTATTATATATTTTATACACTCTTTAGTACTTACATGACACATATGTAATCTTGCCCCAGTAATTTTAGCAAGTTCAACGTCTCTTAAAGTCATCATATTTTCAGCAATCCTCATATCTACTTTTGAAAACTCTGGAGACTCTGCATGAGACATTATGACCCAGTTATTTTTCTTTGCAATCTTCATCGCTTGAAGCATAGTATTAGAATTTGCAACTCCTACACCATCATCTGAAATTGCTCTTATTTCAGGATCATCTTTTAATTCTTCAAGATGAGTCAGTGTAACTCCATCAAAATCCTTTGTTACTGAAAGACATTGATGTACATCAATTAAATCTAATTCCTTACTCTTATTTCTAACATACTCCAATGTTTCTTTTGATGAACATATAGGTTTTGTATTTGCCATAAGACACACTCCTGTGTATCCTCCTCTTAATGCTGCTTTTGAACCTGTTTCAATATCTTCTTTCCATGTAAATCCTGGATCTCTAAAATGAGTATGAGTATCAACAAATGATGGCATAAGAACTTTTCCTTCTGCATCTATTGTTTCAACATTTTCCTTATTAATTTTTTTCCCTATTTCATCTATTAATCCATCTTTTATGTAAACATCACCAGTGAAATCTTGAAATGCATCTATTATTCTTGCATTTTTTATCAATAATTCCATAATAACCTCCTTATATTAACTTATTGCTATTTATATAAATCTTTTCACAACATCATCTTTAATACTACTATAATCTAAATTATAGTCTTGTTATTGTATCACAATACTCACATCTATAACGTCCATTTTCTTTGTCAACAAGTATGAATGAATGAGGTACATACTCTTCAAATTTTGTTATACAGCTTGGATTCTTACATTTTATTATATTTTGCACTCTTTCAGGAAGTGTTGGCTTTATTTTATTTACTATAGCTTCATTTTTAACTTCACATATTGTAACTGTTGGTGAAAGCAATCCTAATACTGTATAATCAAGCTTTTCACAATTTTCAATTTTTAAAATGTCCTTTTTACCAAGTTTTTTGCTCTCTGCATTTATTATAAGAGCAACACTATAATCACTTTTATCAAGCTGAAGATAATTAAATATCTTTACGCCCTTTCCTGCTTCAATATGATCTATTACTATTCCATTCTTAATGCTAGTTATTTCCAACATTTACATCACCCCCAAAAGTTTTATCATAAGAGCCATTCTTACGTACATCCCATATTCAGCCTGCTTGAAATAACATGCTCTTTCATCGTCATCTATTTCATATGATATTTCATTAACTCTTGGAAGCGGATGCATTACAATCATATCTTTTGATGCCATATCCATTTTAGCCTTGTCTAATATATAACTATCCTTAAGTCTTAGATATTCTTCCTCATTAAAGAATCTTTCTTTTTGAATTCTTGTCATATATAAAATATCAAGATTACCTATAACATCTTCAAGTTTTTCTACTTCAACATATTCCATATTATTCTTTTGCAATATTTCTTCTCTTATATATTGAGGAATTGCAAGTTCTTTAGGCGATATCAACACGAACTTATTTCCAGAATATCTTGACATAGCTTTGATTAATGAGTGTACTGTTCTTCCAAATTTTAAATCTCCACATATGCCTATTGTATGATTATCTAATCCATTTTTTAAACTTGTTATTGTGAGTAAATCAGTAAGAGTCTGGGTTGGATGCTGATGTCCTCCATCACCTGCATTTATGATTGGAACTCCTGCATAAAGACTTGCAACCTTTGCTGCACCTTCTTTAGGATGCCTCATTGCAATAATGTCTGAATAAATTGATACTATTTTTATAGTATCTGCAAGTGTTTCGCCTTTAGAAATAGATGTTGAATTAGGTTCTGAAAATCCTAATATCTTTCCTCCAAGTCTCATCATTGCTGCTTCAAAACTTAATCTTGTTCTTGTACTTGGTTCATAAAATAATGTTCCTAATATCTTTCCATCACATATGTGTGAGAATTTCTGAGGATCTGCCATAATCTGATGTGCGAGTTCAAAGATCTCATTCAGTTCTTCAACTGTAAAATCCATTGGTTCTATTAAATGTCTTATTTCTTTTGTCATTTTTATCACTCCTTCTTAACCTCTCTGTGTTAATTTAAAGGTAGGAAATTATAATAAACATTAACTTTTATGTATAATTTTTATAAAAAAAATCTTCCTTAATCAAAGGAAGACACAATAATCCTGATACATAAAATATTGTCATATAACTTCCTTATTGATCTCTCTGAATCAAATTAAAGGTTATTCTTTGTGTAAGAATAACACTTATTTTTTATTGTGTCAATATAAATATTGTTTATTGATAAAAGAGAGATTCCTTTAACCCAGTATATATTTCAATTAATAATATACAATTGACGGTTTACATTAAATAAAAAGTATGAATATTCCAAAAAAGACTCCTTAATTTGGAGTCTTTTCTTTTAACTATTAAAAATTATTCATAACTGAATCCCACATCATTTTACCACATTTAGCTAATGTTACAGTTCCATAAACACTATTTGGAATTCCCATTGATAAAACTGTAAATGTAAATGCTCCTTTTTGTAAGTGTAAAAGCGCTGTATCATTTTCTACACCACTCTTATCTCCTGTCTTACTTGAAATTTCATATTTTAAATCATCTGGAATATATAATGCCAACTTATTTTTCATCTGTTGTCTTTGTAATATATCTATAAGCATAGTGCTATTTTTCTCATTTAAAAAATCTGCATTGTATAAATGTTTCCATATTTTAGATAAATCTAATGCACTTGTTATGTTTTCAATACCATTACTCAAAGCTCTTTCATCAGAAGTCTTTCTGTTAAGCTTTGTATTCTTTAATCCTAAACTTTGAATATCTTCATTGATAGTATCCATTCCAACAATATCTATTAATTTATTTGCTGCTGTATTGTCACTTTGAATAAGCATAGCAACAAGTAATTCAAAAAAAGTATAGTCCCTATTATCAAATTCATGAATTATTCCTGTTCCATATACTTTATCCTCTTCATTAATTGTTATTTTATCCAAGAATGAACCTTTACCATCTTCTACATATTTAATAGCAGAAACTGCAATAGGAAGTTTCATACATCCAGCACTTGTCATTTGAGCATTTTCATTATATCCATAACAAAATCCACTTTGTAAATCTTCAAAGAAAAATGCATATGTTCCAATTCTTGTTTCTAAATACTTCTTTATTTCTTTCATCATACCCACCACTTTCTAAAATACTAATTAATGTCACTAGGCATATTATATCCTTAATGTTAATTATAACAGATATATCTTATTCGTTAAAAACTTCTAATCAGCAAATGATATTCCTATTTTCTTTGCAACTGTAACCAATTCTCCTTCTGGATCTACATTTTTATTATTTCCAATTACATTTTCAAGACTGTCATAAGTTATTTCATTTCCTTTTAAGCATACCATACTTCCAAACTTACCTTGATTTATAAGTTCTACTGCTGCTACTCCATATCTTGTTGATAATATTCTATCAAATGTACATGTAGTGCCTCCTCTTTGAATATGACCAAGAACAGTACACCTTACTTCTCTTCCATCTACTAACTTTTCAAGATCATTTGCAAGTTTATTTCCAATTCCACCAAGCCTTATTGGATCAGGGCTATCTTCAACTATTTTAGCTACCATAACATCTCCATCTTTAGGTTTTGCACCTTCTGCAACAACTATAATAGTAAATAATTTCCCTTGTTTTTTTCTATCTTCAATCTTTTCAACAATTTTATTTATATCATATGGGATTTCTGGTATTAATATAACATCGGCTGAACCTGCTATTCCTGATTCTAATGCTATAAAGCCTGCATTTCTGCCCATTACCTCAAGTATCATTATTCTATGATGTGATTCTGCTGTTGTATGCAGTCTATCAAGAGCTTCTGTTGCAACACCAATAGATGTATTAAAACCAAATGTTGTATCTGTTGAGCCCAAATCATTATCAATAGTCTTAGGAACACCTATTACATTAACACCCTTTCTTGCAAAATCTCTTGCTGAAGTAAGAGTTCCATCTCCACCTATTACAATCAGAACATCGACATTTTCCTTTTTCAGATTTTCAACTGCTACATCCGAAACATCTTTTTTTATCTTTTTTCCATCTTCAATAACTGAATAATCAAACAGATTATCTTTATTTGAACTATATAAAATCGTTCCTCCTCTAGGTAAAAGACCTGATACAGTTGATAAATCAAGTTTCATAAAATCATTGTTATAAAGTCCTCTATACCCAAATTTATATCCAATAACTTCATAACCATAATTTAAAATTGCTGATCTTGTCACTGCTCTTATTACTGCGTTCAGACCGGGGCAGTCTCCCCCTCCTGTTAATAATGCTATTTTCTTAATCTCTTTCTTCATCTTAATCCCCCTATACCATAATCTTTTTCAACAAATTTTCATTATTTTCTGAATATTTGTCTTAAACCTTCTCACATCCCATATATTTTTTTAATAGAAAATCATATTAAGTATACGATTACTTCTACTAATTTTATGATATCATAAACTTTAATCGATGAAAAGTACAAATTGACAATATATTCTTTATTATATATTTTTTGATATATGAATTTTTAAATTTAATCTTCTTAATAATTATATTAAGACTTTTTATATATATACATATTACAATTAACAATGGAGAATTGATAATGAATGATGGAATCTTTTCAAGATTTCGTTAACTATTATGTAATTTTATTATCTGAGGATTTTTCATATTAGTATAATTCTCAAAAATAATAAATATACATTATGTCAAATATAAACATGTATATTATATGTTGATTTTAACTATATGGATTTATAATTATGAAATATCCATATTTAATAATATTATTATTAATTAATTTCATTTTCAGAATACATATAGATTTTTATATTTATAGCAACATATTCGTAAATAAAAATACAGCAGCATTTATATTATATATGGAAAATTTAAAAAGATATAACAAACATCCTTTTAAATTTTCCATATATAAATATAAAAACCACTGTAATGTATATTTTATGCTGATAAATCCATGCCTAACAACATTAATATTACAAATATTATTCCGACTCCTACTCTATACACTGCAAATACTCGCATAGGTCTCTTTTTTAAGTATGCCACAAATTTTTCCATAACAACTATAGAAACAACAAATGCAACAATAAATCCAATTACTAACGTAACCCATAGTGTTAATGTCATCTGAGAATAATCAAATTTCAGAAGATCAAGCCCGCTTGATCCAATCATTGCTGGTATTGCAAGAAAAAATGAAAATTCTGCTGCAATCGGAGTAGATAATCCTGCAACCCATCCCCCCATAATTGTTGATGCACTTCTTGACATTCCAGGCCATGAAGCCAATATCTGAAATACACCTACTTTTAAAGCCTGCATTGGAGTTATGTTATCAATGTTTTTTATAGCATTTTTCTTTCTTCTGAACTTATTTTCTATTACTATTAATAAACATCCTCCAACTATAAGCCCTATGGCTACTGCCTTTACATTAAATAGACTTTTTATTTTACTGTAAAATAGAAGTCCAAATATAAGCATAGGTATGCTTCCCATTATTACATTTATTCCAAAATCAAAACCTGTCTTTCCTTTTTTGCCTTTTGAGAATATATAAGCAAAAAATTCTATAACACTATCTTTAATTTTTTTCCAATATAATACTACAACTGCTAATATTGCTCCAAGCTGAATAACAACTTCAAACATATCAACAAATTCTTTTGGATCATTAAATCCTATAATGCTAGAAGCAATTATCATATGTCCAGTAGATGATACTGGTATAAATTCCGTCAATCCTTCTATAACAGCTATTACTATAGCCTTAAATATAAACAAAAAGTCTATTGCCACACTTTATCACTCACTTTCTTTTTCCTTCTGTTTAATTATAATAATATATTTATTTCTTGTAAATATAATTAAATTTTTGTAATAAATATAACTATTGCTTTTCAATTGTCACACTGCCAACTGTATTGATTCCATCTAAAGATAATTCAAGAACATTAGAACCTTTCTTAAGTTTTACTTCTTTATTTTCTTGAACTTGCTCATACCCTTCTCCATTTACATTTAAATAAAATTCTTTAAGAACACTATCATCTTTAAATGCAGCTACAAGTATTGAATTTTCATTAGAACTAGTTTTCTTTTTATTGTTTGCATCATCTTTTTTCTCATCATCATTAGAAACAGCTCCACATACTAATAAATATGCTTTTTCATCTGAACCTACAAGGGTATCAAATGGACTTCTTTCAAATAATTTTCTTTCTTTTGTAAATACTGTTGGTGCTGCAAAAGTGTCTTTTATTTTATATTCTATTGCAGTATCATTTTTTATATATGTTACATTACAATTACTTCTTTTCTTTTCACAACTATTCTCTATGGATACACTATATGAATCAAAATATTTGCTTATTTTATTTTTATAGTCAAGTTGAGATGTCTCTCCTAAATAAGATATTTTCTTCACATCACTATTTATAACTTCAACTGCAGATAATTTAGTATTATCATCTTCAAAATGTCCACCATCACTTACATCTATCATTACCCATTTATTGTCTTCAGAACTCCAATATTCAATAACATAATATTCAACATCTGAATGATATTTAGAATTTCCTTTTCTAAATACACCAATTCTGTTTTTAATTCCAAGAATATTTATGAAGTCTCTTGTAACAACTGCCATATCCTTAATTGACGATCTATTAGATTGAGTTTTTCTAGATAATATATCATACCCATCATTAAGATTTGTACTTTCAACATCATCAGTTTTTAAAATTTTATTTACAATTTCTACTGCCTTCATAACTTTGTCATAATCAGTTTTGCATTCACTAGCCTGTTCACTTATTTTATACGAAGAGTCTAATGTGGCAAGCTTTTCATTAGGAATCTGTTCATAAAAAAATGCTATATTGTTTTCATTATAAAAATTATTCCATTCTGTAATTTTCACTCCTTTTCCCACCAATAAATTCATTGCTGTTAACACAAGTCCTCCTGCAAGTAGGACACTGCCACATATAATTTTTAAACGATTTTTCTTTAATATATTCATCTTCCTCACCTCTGAAGTGATATTATAATTTATATATGTTCTAAATAATAAAACGACATAACAGTCAAGAAAATCTTAAAAGACTTCAGCATTTATTGTTAATTGCGACATATATACTTTAATAACTCTATTATATTTTCGTACAAATAACAATATACATAAGTTTTTGAAGTAAATTCACATAAAATTATTTAAGGATTATATCTTAATTAAAAAACTTAATTTGATATAATCCTAATAATTTAACTTTAATTATAAAAATTCAATATTAATAAATTAATTTTACTTCTGACACTATCTCATTTTTGTTTGAGGAATTATCCTTTTTTGAAGAATCATATAATACTTTTATTCTGTTATAGTTATCAGTTATTATTGCTTTTTCTGATTCAGATGTTTTTTCATCAATTCCTTCATAAGCTGCCTTAATATTACTCATTGCTCTTGTAACATTATGCTCAGAATAAATATAATAATATGCTGCATCATTTAAAGTTGCAATATCTTCCTTATCAATGTCATAAGCTTTTCTTATCTGATTTATTCCTTCTTCACTTTTTCCAGTTTCTAAATAAACTGCTCCTAATGCTCTAAAATATTTAGGATTAGCTTTATCTAAAGATGTACTGTTTTTGAGAAATTCAACAGCTTCATCAATTCTCTGATTTTTATATTGAATTAATCCCATCTTATAATATATCTCTGCATTATCATTATTTATCTTTGATGCAAGTGTATAATAATATAAACCTTTGCTGCTGTCCTGAAGAACATCTTTATAATATTCTGCTATAGTTATAATGTTGCCAAAGTTAAAAGGTTCTTTGGTTAAAGCTATTCTCAAATAAGGTTCTTCTTCTGACGTTTTATTTTGGCCTAATAATATTGATGGTATTAATGAACTATATGAATTTAAATAATCTTTATTGAGATATATACATCTCTTCGCAGCTTTTATTGCATCATCATATTTTTTTTCATAGTAACATTTAAGAGAATCTGCATATTCAGCTATATATGTACCTTCGTTGTTGTCCATTATATCATCCAATATTTTTTCTGCTGATTTGTTCTCCTTTTGATTTATATTCATCTGAACTTTTGTAAAAAGATAATTATTATTTTCAGCATAATCTTCTTCAAGTTTTTTCATTATTTCATCGGCTTTTGATATATAAGCAGAATCACTGCAATATACTCTTGCTAAAAATAAATCATAAACACTGTTATTTTTATCTTTTTCTTTTAATTTATTTATCTCTTTAATTATAGTATCCTTATTATATTTTGCTGCATCATCTATTGTATCAAGTATAATTATATTATTCTCATCCAATTTATAAGCATTTTCAATCTGCTTTAAACCTTCTTCATAATTTTTTAAAAGCAGATTCATTTTTGCTGCTGTAATTAAAGATGAAGAATCATTCTCAGCTTCTGAAAAGTTGCTTATTATTTTCTTAGCTTCATCTTTTTCATTATTTGCTATATAAACACCAAACATAGCCTTTAATAATTCTGAATCATCTGGATATAAGCCCAAGAAAAATTCCCCGTATTCCTTTGCTTTTTGATATTCACCATTTATAAAAGAATTTATAACAATTCCTTCTGCAAGTTCCTTATCTTTTTCTTCAAATCCTTCAATTCCAGCACTTTGTGTATCAATACTTTTATTTCTTGCTTCATAAGCCTTTTGAATAAATTCATTTGACTTTTTATAATCGCCTTGTATAGAATATACTTCTCCTATTTTCAATGTCCATATTGGCCATTGTTCATTCTGCTGTAATGAATTATATTCTGAAATTGCCATATCATATTTTCCATTTAAAAGTGCTTGGTCTCCATTATTGTCAGTTATAGATACTACTGCATTGTTTTCATCAGTTGCCATAGAAAACTTAACTACAACTGATATAAGTAATGCTATTGCTATATAAATAATAATTAATATCATTGGCATAAAATATTTGCTTTTGGAAATATTCGTATTGCTTTCTTCTATTTTACTCAACCTAAAATCCCCCTCCTCTTTTTATCTGTTTTTTAGCAGATCTATTTAATTTACAAAATAAATATCTATTTTTATTAAATTAAATATATATTACAATATTAAAATTATATTTAATATTTATCATATACATATAAAAATATCAAAGAACTCTTTCAAAGATTTCATTTTTTATTGTGAATTGCAACATAATATAATACTCATCGATTACAATCTGCATTATACTAAAAAACTTTAATTACAAATTATTACTGAAAGTATATGCTAAATTTTATTTTATCAAAAAATTCAATAAAAATCCACTTCTTGTTTTTCTTTGACATAATATTGAATATTTTTCATGAAAAATGCCTCTTACTTCAGATACAGATATTTCTGTTTCTTAAATAAGAAGCATTAAAATAATACTCTAAATATTATACATTAAATCTGAAATTAACTACGTCTCCATCCTGCATAACATAATCTTTACCTTCAAGTCTGAATTTACCATGTTCCTTAGCAGCAGCTTCTGAACCACATTCAACTAAATCATCATATCCTACAATTTCAGCTCTGATAAATCCTCTTTCAATATCACTATGAATCTTACCAGCTGCCTGAGGAGCTTTAGTTCCTCTCTTTATAGTCCATGCTCTTACTTCCTGAACTCCAGCTGTTAAGAAACTCATAAGACCTAATAATCTATAACTTGTTTCTATTAATTTATCTAATCCTGATTCTTCTAATCCATATTCAGCTAACATTTCAGCTTTTTCTTCATCATCAAGACCAGACATTTCTTCCTCTATTTTAGCGCTTACAACCATTACTTCTGAATTTTCAGCAGCAGCATATTCTGAAACTCTCTTTACATAATCATTATTGAAATTTCCATCCATAACATCATCTTCTGATATATTACATGCATATAGTACTGGCTTGTATGTAATTAAAAATAAACTTTTTACAAAAGCTTTTTCTTCATCAGAAAATTCTAATGTTCTTGCTGGTTTATTGGCTTCAAGCTGTTCCTTAATTCTCGCCATTACCCCATATTCAAATTTAGCATTCTTATCACCTGATCTAGCAAGTTTAACTGTCTTTTCCATTCTTCTTTCTAATATCTCTAAATCTGAAAAGATCAATTCAAGATTTATAGTTTCAATATCTCTTATAGGGTCAACGCTTCCTTCAACATGAACAACATTTTCATCATCAAAGCATCTCACAACATGTACTATAGCTGCTACTTCTCTTATATTAGCTAAAAATTTATTTCCTAATCCTTCACCTTTTGATGCACCTTTAACTAATCCTGCTATATCATAAAATTCTATTGCTGTATAAACTTTTTTCTTTGTGTTATACATCTTTTCCAAAACATCTAATCTCTTATCTGGAACACTTACAACACCTACATTGGGCTCAATAGTACAGAATGGATAATTAGCTGATTCTGCACCAGCCTTTGTTATTGCATTAAACAATGTGCTTTTACCTACATTTGGTAAACCTACCATACCTAATTTCATCTATGTACATTCCTTTCACTCATAAGTTTTGCTTATTTTTTATAGTATTTATATTAATTTTTATATAACTTCAATTTAAAAACAAGCATGAAATATTGACACTGGCTTTAAATTTTGACTAAATAAATACATCCTTAAAAATTATACTCTAGATGTCTTTTTATTTCAATATTTTATAAATCAATGATACAAATTACCATGTGTTTTATTTTTTAAATTACAAATAATATTAATAAATATTATAATTGACATCTTATTTAATTAACTCTAATATTTCTTTTATCTCTAAAATCCATGCATTTAAATATACAAATATTCAATCAACTTCTATATGTCAATTTTAATATATAATTTTATTAATGAATTGAAGGTGAATTTTAATGAATAGAACTCTAAAATATTTAGTTGCTTTTTCGTTATTTATCAATTTTTCTTCATCTATTGCCATGCCTGCATATGCTTCATTTAATAACTCTGAAAAAATATATAATGAGGATTATTTTTCAGATGATGGAGCACTAGGAGATCTTGCTGATTTTGAAGATTTTGAAGATATATTTACTTTTTCAAATGATCAAAGCGAATTAAACTGGTATTATGTTGGAAAAGGAAAAGATAATCCTTCTGAACCTCCTAAAGAATGTCTGAATTTTTTGAAAGAAAATGATGGATACTATTTAGGCGATACATCAAATAAAACAATATACCTTACATTTGATGAAGGATATGAAAATGGAAATACAGGAAAAATTTTAGATACATTAAAGGAATTAGAAGTTCCTGCTGCCTTCTTTGTAGTAAAACCATATATCGATACAGAACCTGACTTAATTAAAAGAATGGTAAACGAGGGACATATTGTAGGAAATCACAGTGTACATCATCCATCAATGGCACAAATCCATGATTCAGAAAAGTTTAAATCTGAATTCACAGGTGTTGAAGATGCATACAAAGAATTAACAGGACAGGATATGCCCAAATTTTTCAGACCTCCTATGGGAAAATACTCAAAAGAATCATTAGAAATGACTAAACAATTAGGATATAAAACGATTTTTTGGAGTTTCGCCTATAAAGACTGGCTTATAAACGATCAACCTTCTGAATCAAAAGGAATAGAAAAAATAGTAAATGGTTCTCATCCTGGATGCATAATGCTGCTTCATGCAGTCTCTGATACAAATACAAAAATATTGAAACAAGTAATAACAGATCTCAAAAATTCAGGATATCAATTTAAGTCTTTAACTGAATTACCTAATCTTGATGTATAGTGCAATTTAGAATTTAAGGATTAAATCTTTGATGTTTTTATCATGTAAATTTTCAAAATAATTTTAATCTTGAAACCTATATATGATTCAAGATTAACATTACATAATAATTAAAGAAATCTTGAAAAGATTTCATCCTTTATTGTCGATTGTCCATCATACATTATTAATTGTAATATATATGTAAATAGCTGTCTTGTAAAGATTAATTAACATTATACCTAATATTTCAATTAAAAAACACCATTAGATATATTTGTTCTTTACACTGACAGCTATTACACCTATTCTTTAATGTACTTGGTTACACTTTCATCAATTTTAACATTTGAATTCTTAGATTTAATTGTGTTTTTGATAACTTTAAAATCTTCTCCTGAATAATAACTAGGACTTATATAATACTTATCCACCTTGTCATTTCTATTATTCTTCTTTTTATTGCTTGTCTCTCTATATGTAACAGTAAAAAATTCCTTCTTTTTATTCTTTTCTTTTGGATCATTGTCTATGCTTAATGAGTCAATTGAACTATATTTTATCTTCTTTATCAAATTTTTATTTTGATAAAATTCCATTTTATTTTCTTTCAAATAAATATCTCTGCTATATTCTACCCATACAGCAAGAGCTGTTACTATAGCAACAAACAGAAAACATATAAAAAGCGGATTTGTAACTCCTTGAGTAATTGCATAAACTAATGCTATTACAAATTCTACTACTACTGCTGAAATCATAAGACTATTTTTCTTTTTTATTATAATAGGATATTTGTTTTCTTCCATAATCCTTTCTCTCCAATCTCTTTAGTTTAATTAAAATATGTTTAATCCCCTTAATCATTATATCCTAAGCACACTATCTTTTTCAATATTTACCTTGTAAAAGTTTAAATGTATTATTTTTTAATCTGAACATAAAATAAATCTGAAAGGAAGGTGTATACTTATGGCAACAAACAAAGCTGGTAGTTCTAATCCTATGCAGAAAGGAGAAAGACGACAGAGACTTCATAAAAATCAAGATAATGTAGGTAATGCAAAAAATAAACCTCAATATAACAACTTCGATGGAAATCCAATAGAATAAAATTTTAGAAGAGATTCTTTATTTTCACTTTAAGAATCTCTTCTTTACATAATAAATATACTAGTAAATTACTTTTTCAACTATTTCAGAAATTTTATTTCTTTCTATAAGAGATATTTCTAAAATATTTTTTATTTCCTTATCCAGATCTTCAAAAAATTCTTCATTTTTTAATGCCTTAAGGTTAACTTTAACATTTACAATAGAACTTTCAACTGCACTATGAAGAAGTATTGCAGATATTCCAAGATCAGATAAGAGCATTTTATTTCCATACTCAGCCATAATTTTAAGATTGTCATAAAATCCAATACATTCTCTTGCTAAAGCTAATGGTGCTTCCATAGACTTTATTGTATTGTCCCTTATTGCCTTTTTTCTATTTTCCTTTTCTTCATCAGTATCTTTAGGCATCTTATAACAATCCATAAGCTTTAAAAAATTTTCTCTATCTTCATCCATAATTTCAAGACTTTTCTTTGAAAATTCAATACTCTTTTTCTGAAAATCTATTATCATATTCTGTGTTTTTTCATTTAATGACATATAGCTCTTTTTTCCTACAGTCAATGAGTAAACCATTGAATTCAATGCTCCAGATAATGCTGCTATAAGTCCTGCAACACTTCCGCCTCCTGGTGCTGGCATATCACTTTCTAAATCTTCTATAAACTTTTTAATAGTATCATCACAAAACTTCATTATACACTCTCCTTAATAACCTTATAAATATTATTCTATATTTCTATTTCCTATAATGGACACTAAATATCCTGAGTATATCCAAAATATCATGGAAATAAAGCTCAATATATAAATCAATGTACTTTCAAATAAATTGACAGCTGCTATTCCAAGTATCATCGATGTCAGTACCGTCATATCAAATTTTTCTCTTTTCCTCATATGATCAATATGATTTATTATAAAAATAAACAATAGAATTATAAATATTAAAATCATCATCAATGATATAATTCCATTTACAGTTGCAATTTCAACATATATATTATGAAGACGTCCAGTTGATAATCCTGGAAGATCTTCAGTTTCCCTTGCATTTGTAACTGCATCAACCATTTCATTATATCCTACTCCAGTTACTGGATTATCTTTTATTACTATAGATGCTGATTCCCAGAGACTTGTTCTCCCACTTGTAAAATCCCTTATATGATTTCCTTCTATATTTATGGCAGCAGTACATGCTATTATTGGAATTATCAAAAGAACTGCTCTTATATATTTATTATTGCTGTATATAAAAGCAAAACAATATACTACAGCTATTACAACAAGATATGAACTGCGTCCATTAAATAAAATCATTGTAATCCCTTGAATGGCAATATTAATACACCAGAATATCTTAAGTCTAAAATTTTTTGTCATGTGATGAATATATATTGACATTACTATTGCAATTGCTGCTGCAATAGAAATTGCATTTGGATTTTCAAAAATTCCGCCTTTACTTCCTTCAAAAATGTATTCTCCTACTGTAAATGATTTATTAAATATTTTCATAATAATAGAAATAAGAGAAGCAGCAAACATGAATACAGCATAAAAATGAGTTGTTATATTCATTTCCTTTATTAAAACTTTTTTATTTCTAAACACATCAACAGTAAATATACTTATGAATAATACAAGATTAAAAATCCATATTTTTAAATTTTCACTTCCTCTATAGACAAAAAGATTAAATAAAAGAGTAACTATCACAAAAATTCCAATAGGTATATCAAATCCGTATATTTTTCTTTTCTTATAATCATTTATTGCCATAAATAATATTAATAATATCCCCCATATTAAGGCAATCCTGCTTAAAAGATTTATTCCTGGAATAACCTTAAGTACTGTTACCACACTTAAGCTTACAAATAAATAAAATAATCTGAAGTAAAATTTATTATCTATAATATCATATATCTGTTTTAATTTATCTTTCATTTATTTCTTTATACACTCCTTTTAGCTTTTCAACTAACACTTTTTCTGAATAGCTAAGAATTGTTTTCTCTTTTATTTCGTTTTTATCATAAGTTTTATAATCACGACTCATTTCTATAAGTGCATTTTTTAGTTTTTCTACATTATCCTTTTCAATTATAATTCCGTTATAATCTCTTATTATATCCTCTGCCCCTCCATTATAAGTTCCAATTACAGGCTTGCCACATGCCATTGCCTCAATATATACAACTCCAAATGTCTCATGTTCTGAAGCCAATACAAAAGAATCACACATTTTCATCTCTTGTGCCACTTCATCTCTTGAAAGTGCTCCCAAAAGATATATCTGATTTTCCATATGTTCTTCTTTAATCATTTCTTTTAACTTTTTAGTTAGAGATCCATCTCCTCCAATTTTCAAAATAGCTTTTTTATCTTTAAAGGCTTTTGAAAAAGCTTTTATTAGATTCTCCATTCCTTTTCCTTCTTCAAGAAATGCACATGAAAAAACACTAAATGTATCATCATCTTTTTTTATTTCCTTATTATTATCATTTCCAAACCGACTTAAATCAACCATATTATGAATTACTCTTATATTGTTATGT
Source organism: uncultured Clostridium sp. (assembly GCF_934754915.1). GTDB lineage: Bacteria > Bacillota > Clostridia > Clostridiales > Clostridiaceae > Clostridium. The sequence goes on along the minus strand of NZ_CAKVKB010000003.1, from coordinate 17,505 downwards.
GTATAATTTTCCATTTCTCTTTTTAAGCCATTTCCAACTGCAATAAGAACATCTGCATTATCATAAGCTTCATATATATATTTTTTATAACTTTCCTTTGCATATTTTGCATATTTTAATGAAGAATGTTCTGTTAAAACTAATGGAATATTATGTTTTTTACTTATATAATTTGCAGATATTCCTCCCCAAAAAGCAGAATGTGCATGTATAATATCTACCTTTCCTTCTCTTTTTACTATCTCATTATATATTTTATCCATTCTTCTGTTAAAGCTTTTAAACATTAAAGGATTTTTAGGGAAATAATTATAATCTTTATATCTATAAGTTTTCAATCCATCTTCAATTGCAAACTGAATTCCCCTGCTTTCTTTTATTTTTCCAAGCATAGTTATAGGCCATATTTCATTATATGCAACTGTAATTTTAATACCTGCATTTGAAAGAGCCTTAAACTGTTCCTTAAAAAAACTTCCATGCACCTTATTTCTTGATGTTGCATACCATGAAGGAATTACCATTATATGCATTTCATCACTCCTCATTTAAAAGAATTTTGTTCAGTCTTTCAACTATAGAATTCCATTCATAATTTAAGTCTGGCGGACATTTTAGTTGATTTTTTTCAAACAGTTCAACCATATTATAAATTTTTTCTTTTATTAATTTCACTTCATTTTGCGTTACAATACATTTTTTATTGTTTTCCACAACTGATTTTATAGGATCCTTTTCATCACCATATATAACAAAAATTCTTCCCTCAGCACCAAAATAATCATATATCTTTGCAGGAATCTGTTTTGAATTTTTGTTACCAAATAAAAGTAAAATCTCTCCATTAAGCATATACTTAAGAGCTTCATCGAAAGGAATTCTTCCTGAAACTTTAGCTATTTCTAAATTTTCAAGTCTCTTTTTTCCTTCTATGTCATCAATATTCCCAAAAAACAATACATTAAGCATATTATACACATTAGAATTTTCTTCTTTTATTTCCTCCAAAGCAGTAATGAAAGGCCTTATATCTCTAAGTTTAGAAAAAATTTCACCTGTATATATCATATTAATTTTACCCTTTTTTATAAATTCAGGTGATTTTTCAAGAGATAATCTATTGTAAAGTTTTAAATCAAATCCCCTATTTAATATGAATGTCTTTTTTAATCCATTTCTTAATTCCTCATAATCTTTTTCATATTCTTTTCTATTAGCATCTGTGACAAAAATAAAGCTATCTGCCATATTTATAATTTTCTTTTCCATCTTTTGTTCAATTATTTTCTTAAATATTAAAGCTTTTTGTCTTGTTGAATCCTTAAGCCACGGATCACTCCAATAAGTAATCCATGGGACATCTTTAAAACAGCTTTTTATTTCATATGCACATAAATGAGAAGATGGTGGTTCATGCATAGAAAAAATAACATCAAATTTTTCTTTTTTCATCAATAACTTTCCATAAGAACCTGCTTTCTTAGCCCATCCATAATACATATCTGGAATAACAAGAGAATTTTTTATTTTTCTTAAGATTTTTTTTAAAGAACTACTATTATTTTTAGTATTAATAATACTGCCATTATTAAAGGACTTTTTAGGCATTAGTCTTTTAAATAAAACTCCTCCATCAATAAGATGTAGTTTTATATCTTTATTCATCATATTTAATAATCCTTCATCATAATAAATTGAATCTTTAGGAAAATTAACGGTTAAAAGATGAATTTCATTCTTTTCAATTTCACTTAACTTATTTAAATACTGCAGCGTTTCAATTGCAGCTGAATTATTGATAAGTGGAGAGTAGCAAGCGATAAATAATATTTTCATATGTCCTCCTTATCTTTAACTTTAACTTTTACTTCTTCTTATTCTGAATTTATTTAAAATAATGTTACTCAATTCAATAATTTCTTGAAGTTTTAAAATATATCCTAAAATAAGATAAAATATACTTCCTAATGCAGTTCCAACCACTAATAAAGTGAACTCATTTACTTTATTGCCCAATAATCTTATAATTCCTAAAATAACAATTCCCATAAATACAGAATCAAAAATTATAATTGATATTTTATATAAGATATCTTTAATTTTAAAATTATATTCTAATCTTATTATGCTTCTGAAAAGCAAAAGAGAAGTTGCAATCATTGCAATAACAGATGAAACTGCTATTCCAAAAACTCCAAAATATCTTGAAAGTATAATATTCAAAAATATGTTTACAACTACTCCTACAATTCCATTAAAAGTAGTAATTTTAGTCTTTCCCATAGTAAACAATGTTGAATTTAATATGTCTCTCATTCCTGTAAAGAATATTCCAAAACCATAACCTATAAGTGCCGCAGTTGTTATTTTTACTGCATATTCATCAAATTGTCCTCTTCCATAAACAATCTGCACTATTTGTTTTCCAAATATTAACATCCCAATAGTAATTGGAATCAATAAGATTGCAAGATAAACTATTGATTTTTTCAATGTTTCAACAAATCCTTCATGGTCACCATTATTCCTCATATTAGCCATAACTGGATATGCAACATTTGCTATTGATGTTGTTATTATAGTATTTATGAATATTATAAGTTTCTGTCCATAGTCTAATGCTGATATAGATCCTACAGAAAGAGAAGATGCTATTTTCTTATCAACAATCATGTTTAATGAATTGGCTCCAGCTCCTATTATGACTGGAACTATTAAAATTAATATCTCATGAAGCTTCCTATCTTTTAAATTTATAAAAAACTTAAATTTATATTTATGAGACATAAGAGATGGAACCTGAACTACAACTCTTAAAAAATTACCAATAACATTAGCTATGGTAAGTCCTACAATATCATATTCTTTAAAAATCAATAAATAAATTATCATAGGAAAATTAAAAAACAATCCAAGAATAGATGGAATAATAAAATCTTCATTAACCTGAAGGAGCGATGTAAAGCAGGCATTTACTGACAAAAATAAAATATTCAGCAATGTTATTCTTGTAAGCTTCGTTGCCAGAATTAATGCATCATCAGAAAACCCGCCAGCCAGAATATGCACTATTTCTTTTGCGAAAATGCTGCTCACTATAAAAAAAACTAATGATACAATAAAAAGAATATTAATCACATTATTCGCAAAATTATACATATCATTTTGGCCTTTCTCAGCTCTTATACTACTTAACATAGGAAGAAAAGCAGTTGAAATTGCAAGACCTATTAATGTAAAAATCGTTTCTGGAACAGAGACAGCTATGTTATAAGCATCTGTATACATTCCAGCACCAAAACTGCCTGCAATAAGCATATCTCTTATAAAGCCCATTGCCCTGCTCAAGAGAGAAACTATCATTATTATAAATGTAGATTTAATTAAACTGCTTTCCTTCTTCATTTTTCACCATACTATTGCTTTCTTGTTTTTTTATTTTTTAAAACTAGTAATAAAAATTTTGGTATTGAAATCAGTCTTTTTATTCTAAACGGCTCCTTTACTACCCTATAAAGCCATTCAAGTCCTAGTGATATCATCCATTTAGGAGCTCTTTTAAGATTTCCTGCAAATATATCAAAAACTCCTCCAACACCCATAAATATTTTTATATCCTCAATATCTCTTATCTTATCTATGAATATTTCTTGTCTTGGCGATCCCATTGCCACGAATATAGCCCATGGTTTACTGTCCTGTATGTTTTTTATTATTTCATCGCAATTATTCATATCAAAATATCCATTATGATATCCTGCAATTTTTAAATTCGGATAATCTTTCTGTACATTTTCAACGCATTTTTCAACAACTTCTTCTTTTGCTCCAATAAAATACACAGATTTCTTTTCCTTGTCAGCTTTGATTATTACTTCTTTTACAACATCTATACCTGCTATTTTTTCCTGTACAGGATTTCCTAATAATTTTGATGCTATTACAGTTCCAACCCCATCAGGTATTATTAAAGCTTCCTCATCATTGAAACTTTTTTTCAATACCTTATCATTCATTCCATTGAAAAGAATTTCTGGGTTGCCTGAAATTATATTTACTTTATTAAGACCCTCAATATAATTCATAAGGGCTTTTTTATCTCTATTAAAGACATTAAATTCAAGTATTTTTGTAAACATACCTACTCCCACATTATTAATCTATAAATTTTCTACTTGGCTCTATTTAGCATTTGATCAATCTCCATTACTATTTCATCATCTGGAGCAAGTTTTTTTGCAATATCTAGATTTAACCTTGCTTGTTCCATATCTCCTAAATTATAATAACACATTACAATATTAGTACATATTTCAACTTCTTTAGATGCTTCAAATGCCTTTTTAAAATATTTTATTGCTTCTTCAAATTCATTTAAACATGCATAATTCATTCCAAGTTCATTTACTACTTCTAAAATTCCAGATTCTATAGAAAGACTTTTATTTAAATAATGAATTGCTCTATTATAATGCTGAATTTTTCTATAACATACACCAAGATAGTAATATATCAATGGATTTTCTGAAAATTCCTTGCTCAGTGGTTCAAGAAGTTCAATTGCTTTTTCAGGATTATCTTTCACAAGTTCCACTGCTTTTTCATATGTACTTATATTCTCAACATCCTTCACGATTCCTTCTATTTCAGAATTAACTTTACCGCCTTTATTTATATATTCATGAATCTCTACTTCTGCACCTTTAAAATCTCCATCGTCTTTTAAAATAAGTGCATTATATAAATGAGGTTCTGGACACTTAAAGAATTTTTCTTTGCATACCTCTATATCTTCACTTAATGATTCAGTAAATCCAGAATCCTTTTCTCTTATAGCTTCACCTACACTCAAAAGTTTAATCATTATATCCTCTTCTTCACAATATCTATAAAGACCTTTTAAAAGAATATAGGCATCATCTAATTTATCTTGTTTTATTTTATCTGCAATAAGACTCTTTACACATTCCTCGCTATCTGGAATATATGTCAATATTGTACCATAATCATCTATATATCTTATATTAGGATCTGCACCAAAAGCTGTAAACATTCCTTCAATAAAATAATATATAGGCAAATTACTTAATCTAAGTTCATTATTAGCATTTTTTGCAACATAATCTGCACTTATTGGAATATAGAGATCTGAATTTTTAAATTTAATATATTCAGGCATATGTATACTTTTCTTAAATCCTTCTTGATCCACTTCAAGAAATAGCATTTTGCTCAACTTATCTTTATACATTGTTTTATAATTACTCATTTAGCACCTCTTATTAATTGTCATTGTTAATAAATCTTAATTATATTATATATCTTAATCTTTCTAATAAATTCAATCTTAGCATTCAAACAAATTATGCTGAAATGTTTATAATTTGTTAATTAATATTATAAAACCATATCTTAAAGTATGAATTTATATAACAAAACTACAAAATTAAAACATATATGTTCTAATAATAAACTTGCATAATAATTGAAGAAATCTTTAAAAGAATTCATCCTTTATTGTTAATTGGAATATATAATAAATTATTAACTGCAATATATATTATAATCTAAATTATTCAAATTTAATATATATACATCACAATTAATACTATTAAGCAGATTGCATTATTTAAATAAATCATAGTTAAAAACAAATGCTACAAAACTTATCACTGTTTTTATATAAAAAAATGCTGCCACTTTTGTGACAGCATTTTTTATTATTAATTTAGATTTCCATTAATTATTTCCATTACTTTTTCTTTAAATCTTGCAATTTCATGCTCTGCATTTTCTAAGCTGCTGCCTTTTACAGCTAAATAAATCTTCATCTTAGGCTCTGTACCTGATGGTCTTACAACGAAATAAGATTTATCCTCTAATATATATTTTAATACATTTGATTTTGGTAATTTAATTTCTGATTTAGTATTATTAACAGTATCATTTTCTATACTTAGTTTATAATCTAGATTCTTAACTACCTTAACGCCATCTATAGCATTTATAGGATCATTTCTCATTCCTTCAATACATGCTGCTATTTTTTCTTGACCTTCTTTACCTTTCAATTCTATTGATACTAATTGTTCTTTGAAATATCCATACTTTTCATATAGTTCAATTAAAGCTTCATACAAGCTCTTGCCTTGTTCTTTATAATAAAGAGCCATTTCACATACTAACATTGATGCAATTACAGCATCTTTATCTCTTACAAAAGTTCCTGCAAGATATCCATAACTTTCTTCAAATCCAAACAGATAACTCTTGTCTCCTGCATCCTCAAATTCTCTTATTTTTTCACCTATATATTTGAATCCAGTTAATACTTCCATTAATTCCACATTAAAATCTTCTGCAATAGCTCTTGCACCTTCAGTTGTAACTATAGTCTTTATTACAACCCCATTGTCTGGAAGCTTGTTTGTTTCTTTTAATGAACTTAAAACATAATGAGTTAAAAGTAAACCAGTCTGATTTCCTGTTAAAACCTGATAATTTCCTTGGCTGTCTTTTACAACTACACCTATTCTATCACAATCTGGATCAGTACCAAAAATTATATCTGGATTTTCTGTTTCAGCCATTTTTAATGCTAGTTTAAATACATCTGGATTTTCTGGATTAGGATAAGATGCTGTTGGGAAATTTCCATCTGGCAATTCTTGTTCCTTTACTACCTTTACGTTTGAATATCCTAACTGTTTTAATACAGTTCTTACAGGAATATTTCCTGAACCATGTATTGGAGTATATATAACGTTTAATGTATCAGCTTTTTCTTTAACTAAATCAGTTCTTATAGCTAATCCTTTAACTTTATCATAATATATTTTATCTAAATCTTCACCAACATATTTTAAAAGACCTTTTTCAACTGCTTCATTTTCATCCATATTTTTAATCTTTGAAAAATCATCTACAGCATTAACACAATTAATAATAGTCTTGGCTTTTGCATCAGTTACTTGTCCTCCAAATTCATCATACACTTTATATCCGTTATATATTTTAGGATTATGTGATGCAGTAACTACTATACCACCAGAACATTTTAATTCTCTTACAGCAAAAGATAACATTGGTGTTGGTCTTAAGCTTTCATATAAATAAACTTTAATATTATTAGCACATAATGTTAATGCTGCTGCTTTAGCAAATTCATCTGACATATTTCTTGAATCATGTGCGATTGCTACTGCTGGTTCAGTGAAATTATCATTTAAATAATTAGCAAATCCTTGTGTAGCTTTTGCAACTGTATATATATTCATTCTGTTGCTTCCAGCTCCTATTATTCCTCTTAATCCACCTGTACCGAAATCTAGATCTTGATAAAATCTATCTTCAATTTCCTTTTCATCGGATATATTTCTTAATTCATTTTTTGTTTCCTCATTTATAACATCTGAGTTAATCCATTCATTATATTTTTCTTTGTAGTTCATTTTAATTCCCTCCCCATTTTTTTCAGTTATATTATACAATATTTATCTGTAATAAAAAATAGTTTTAAATTCAATTTCTAAAATTATTCATTAATGTCATTTAAATAACTTTATCGTATTGAAAATAATATCATCATTTAATTTTGTCATATTTGTATATTAATTCTAACATTTTTATTACATTTATTTAATAATATAATATTATTCCTTTTCAAATGAATATCGTTATCATTGATTTTTTAAAAACATATATTTCAAATCAGCATATACTTATTATAAAATTTTTCAAATTTATCTAAAAATATAACCATATTTATTGTAACATAATCACTTTTAATCAAATCAATATAACAATAGTATTGATATATTTAATTTTATCGTAAACAATATCAATACTATTATAACTCATATTTATATACTAATCTATAAAAAAGAATTATATTTATAAATTTCTACAAAACAATATAGAAAAAATTTGTAAATAATCTTATTTATTTTCCTTTATTCTCATCATCTCCTGTTGGTATAAATTGTTCATTAACAACTGACGCACACACTGATGATAAATCTTCTACTATTGAAATTTCATCTCCTATTTCTAAATCAGATAGTTTATAAACACTTCCAACTTTTGCTTTTGAAACATCTATATTTATACTCTTTGGAAGGTCTTCTGGTTTACATGATACTTTTACAGAATCTTTCTGACTCTGAAGCACAATTCCTTTCTGACTCAAAAAATCCTTGCCATTGAATTTTATAGGAATTTCTGCAGTAATATTTTCATCCGAACATATTTCTTCTAAATCTATGTGTACTATCTTATGTGTAATAGCATCTTTTTGAACATCTTTGATCATTGCAGTACCATTATATCCATCAAGATCAAAATTTACAATTCCATGTTCACCTATAATGTTAAGCTCGCTTACTAAATTCATTTCTCCAATTTCAAACATTAAACTTCCAAGCTTTTTTCCATATATTATGCCTGGAACTAATCCTTTTCTTCTCTCTTTTTTTGCACTCTTAGATGAATTTTTGATTCTTTTATTTAAAAATAATTCTTCCACTTGTAATCCTCCTTTTACGATTATCAATCATTTCTCTATTATTTCTCATTTTCATATTTTTATTCAATCAATAGAAATTTTAATATTCTTATACATATTCATCTAAAAGTCTTATCAAAAAATTAAAACTATATATATTTCAATTAACAATGTACAATGAACAATTGACAGTGAGATGAAATCTTTTTAATATTTTTCTAATTATTATGTAATTTTATTATTGAAATATATATTTTTTCTATGACAAATTGTCAAGCTAATATAATTCTATTTCAAAAATAAATACAAAAAACAGACAGTTAAAAGATACTATTTCCCTTAACTGTCTGTTTTTTAATCTAAAATTATATCAATTAAACAACTATTAATTATTCTGCTGCAGTTTCTTCTTCTTCCTCATCTTCTTTTTCATCTACGATAATTGATCCAATAACACTTGATAAGTCATCATCAACAGTAACTTTATTACTAATTGCTAAATCTTTTAATGTATATACAGTTCCTGCTGTTCCTTGGGATACATCAAGATCAAATTCTTTTGGAAGATCTAATGCTGTACAAGTTACCTTTACTAAATCTTTTTGAACCTGTAAAATCAATCCCTTGCTTTCTAAAATTCCTTTTCCAGAAATCTTAATATCAACTTCAGTAGTCATTTTTTCTTTATCTGATACTTCTTCAAGATCTAAGTGAATAATTTTGTTTCCAAAATTATTTTTTTGAAGTTCTTTAATTACAGCAGTACCTTTTTGTCCATCTAAATCAAATTTTAATACTCCATGTTCACCTGATACTGCTAATTCCTTTTGTAATGCTGTTACATCAACATCAAACAATTCATTTCCTATTTCTTTTCCATAAATTACTCCAGGAATTTTACCTTGTCTTCTTTCTGCTCTGGCATCATGTCCATTTTTCTTAACTCTTTTACTTAATAATAGTTCCTCCATTGTAAATCTCTCCTTCTTAATTTTAATAATCCTAAATATTATGTTAATTCTTTTTATGCTTAGATCATTTAAATCATTAGCTTACGATGAACGGAACATATAGGCATATTACAATCATAAGGTCTTATATGCTTATAATGATTAGTCTTATCTGAAGAATTTTGAAAAGATAAGATTAATTTGCAATTAAAATTTAACATTTTTCTCGCCTCTAATTCATCTAAAATATATTCCCTTATTTCTTATTTAATTTTCATATATATTATACCACTTTTTATTCTATTTTTCCTTAAATTTATAATAAATTTTGCCTAGCTTCTCTCTATTTTAACTTTACTTCCACCTTTTCCACATTCAGCTGGAGATACTATAAGTTTAACAGGTACTCTGTTTTTTATGCTTTCTACATGGCTTATTATTCCAACTTTAAGTTTATCATTATGAATCCTTTCCAATGAGTTCATAACAACTTCAAGCAGTTCATCATCTAATGTTCCAAATCCTTCGTCAAGGAAAAACAATTCTAGTGGTGCTGTACCTTTGAGCTGAATTTGAGCAGACAATGCAAGTGCAAGAGATAATGATGCTAAAAATGTCTCTCCTCCAGATAATGTACTTGCATCTCTCTGAGCCCCTCCATTTTTATAATCTCTTATCATAAATTTTCCATTTTCATCAACTTCAATACCATAATTTCCATGTGATATTTCTTTCAGTCTTTTAGAAGCCTCTATTGATATATATTTAAGCTGATGCGCTGCAACAAATTCAACAAACTTCTTTCCTTTAAATAATTTTTCAAGATCCTTAAGCATTCCAAGCTTATGTTCAAGATCACTTTTTTTCTGTAAAAGTTCTCTCTGTTCCTTTAGTTTTGTATTTAATCTTATAATTTCATTTTTAAGATTTATTACGTTTTCTTCACATTCCTTCAATTTATCATTTTTTGAATTCATGATTATTTTTAATTCATCATACTCTTCTTTTGTTATAAATCTTCCATCAATCTTATTTTTAAGTGTATTTATTGCACCCTGTATCTTTGAAATATTTTCCTTATATTCTTCAACTTCATTTTTTAATTTAATTAGTTCTGCTTTTTCAAGCATACTAGCTTTAACTTCTTCTATGCTCTTAAATCCTTCGCTCAGAATCATAAAATTCATGTTTTTTTCTTCATTTATTTTTTTATCACTAAGGGTTTTATCTGTGCTCTGTGCTGAAATAAGTCTTTCATTATATTGTTTAAAAATTTTATCAAGATCATCTTTTTCCTTTTCAGAATTTTCATAATTATCTTCTATATTTCTTATATTAATTTCTATTTTTTTAAGAAGTTCTTCTAAATTTTCATTTTCACCACACTTGCTTTTAATAAATTCAATTTTCTCTTGTATGCTTTGTTCATATGAACTTATTTCAGTTTCTTTCTTAACTATTTCTTCACTTATTTTTTTTATTTCTTCATCCCTTTGTTTTCTTTCTTCTTCAAGTAATTCCAACTGTTTTCTGGACTTATTTATATCTCTTAAAATTTCATTCCGTTCATTTTCCTTTTTTCTTATTTCAATATTCTTTTCTTTAAAATTTCCAACAGAAATATCTTTTTTTAAGCTTTCTATTTCTTTAACAAAATCATTTTTCTCATTTTCTGATTCCTGAAATTCTTTTTCAAGTATCTGCTTTTGATTCTGATAAGATCTTAATGCTGCTCTTAAAGCCTTAATGTCTCCATCTTGCTTTTCACGTTTTATCAGAATATCTTTTATTCCTTTTTCTAATTCTTCTTTATTTTTGTTATACTCATTTACTGAAATTTTTAATTTTTCAAATTCCGTTTCCAAATCCTTTAAAGATTTTTTTCTGAATTCAACTCCAAGTTTATCGATATTTTCTTTTCCTTCCTCAATATTTTTAATATCAGTTTCCAAAGTCGTTTTTGCTTTAATATTTTTATCATTTATTTTTTTTAGAAGATCTTCTTTTTCCTTTATTTCCTTTTCAATCTTTTCCAAATCAAAACGAAACTTTGAATCTGTAAAATGATTGAAATCATGATGAATAGATCCACATACAGGACATTTTTCTCCTTCTTTTAATTCCTTTCTCAGTTCTATTGACATAGATTCCCTTAATGCAAGCTTCTGATTTTCTTTCAACACTTTAAGTTCGTTTTCATATTTGCTTAACTCTTCTTCATATTTATTTATATTTTCTTCAAGAATAGTCCTCTCCTCAGAAAATCTTTCTATATCTTTAGATATCCTGTTAAATATTTCATACTTCCTGCTGCATTCTTCTATAAATTTTCTATGTTCTAAAAGAAAGTTCTGATCTCCAGGACACTTTTCAATCAAATTTTCCAGTTTTTCTTTTTTATCATTCAATTCACCATCAGTTTTTTCAATATTACTTTTTAAATTTATGCCCTCTTTTATTGTGTCATCAATTAATTTATTTATTGATCTATATTTTTCTTCATATTGTTTTGATATTTTATCAGCTTTACTTATCTTTTCTTCAAGTATAAGTCCATTTTGTATTCTCTCTTTAAATTCTTCATCTATTTGTAACTCATTCTGTTTCTTTTCAAGACCAATTATATATTCATTTTCTTCTTTAGTGTATTGATTTAAATTTATTAATCTTTTATTACTTTCATCAAAATCCTTTTTATATTCATCTTTTTTCTTTAAAGCACTCTTATGTTTTTCAATTATTGTTTTTAATATATTCTGCGCTTGTATAGCATCTTTTGTCTTTTGTCTTCTAATAATAAGTTCTGATAAATTTTCTTCTTTATCTTTTTTCGCAGCAAGCCATTTTTCTTCCGCTTTTTCTCTGCTTTTGCCCACATTGTTTAATTTTCCAATTATATCTGTGAGAAGCAATTTATTTTCCTCATAGGATTTTATAGTCTTTTCATAAACCGTTATATATGGAATCACTTTTTCTGCATTTTCACTAAGTTCTATTGTATTCTTCGCCTTTTCAATGAATTCTTCTTTCTGCTTTAATGCATTTTCTTTTTCTTCATATACCTTTAATTCATTCTGCATATTCCATAATTCTTCATTTTTCTTATCCTGTTTTTGAATATCTTCAAACTCTAACCCTAGCCTTTTAAATTCATTTTCTCTGTTTTTAAGTTCTTCTTCATTTTCTTTAAGCTTTTCCAAACTTATATCTTCATAACCCTTTAACTGACCTTCCAAAATACTATTTTCTGTATTTTCTTTTCTTATCTTTGCAGACAATTTAACTGAAAGATTATCTCCATATTTTTCAAGATTAAACAATCTTTCAAGCATTTCTCTTCGTTCTTTTCCTTCAAGTTTTAAAAATTCACTAAATTTTCCTTGTGGCAATACTACAGTCCTTGTAAAATCATCTATATTAAGTCCAATTATCTCTTCAACTTTTCTGTTCAACATTTTAACAGAATCTGCTATAACTTCTTTATTGTTTTCTTCTGTTATGTCTACAAGCTTACATTTTCCACTATTTATATTTCCATCCTTTTTTCTTTTAAACTCTCTATCAATAGAATATTTTTTAATTTCTCCTCCCGATATCTGAAACTCGAAACTTACATTTACTCTGTCACAGTTAGTATTTATAAAATTAGAACTTTTTCTCGATACTGCTCCATATAAAGCCAAAGTTATTCCATCAAGAATAGTTGATTTTCCACTTCCTGTTGGTCCAAATATCCCAAATAATCCTCTGTCTGTCAGTTTTAAAAAATCAATTGTCTGTTCTTCTTGAAAACTATTTAACCCTTTAATTTTAAGTTTAATTGGTTTCATCTTGATCACCTTCTTCATTTATAATTGATAGCAATAAATCTACAACTTCCTTCTGTGGCTCAACATCACGTTCTTTCTTATAAAATTCTCTAAATACCTCTTCAAAAGGTTTCTCTCTCAAATTTTCGAATTCAATTTCTTCATCATCATTTTTTATTTTAGGCTGTATTTCCAGTATATCTTTCTTAAATTCCTTCATTTTTTTTATTTCATCTTCTCTTATATATGTGTCAGTTTCTATTTCAAGATAAACCCAGCAGTTATGATCCTTATTTTCTTCACATCTGTTTATAGCATCCTCTATACTCTTACATTTCCATATTTCAATAGGTTTATATACTTTAAGTTTAATTTCCTTTACTACACATTCCTTTCCAGGTTCTGCATCAATTATAAAACATTTTTTATCATAATTAATTTCTTTTTTATTATAATGAATAGGGGATCCTGAATACCTTGCTCTTTTTCCTGTACCAGGTACTATCTGTGGCTTGTGAACATGACCTAATGCAATATATTGAGCTTCTTCTGGGAAACAGCTTCCATACACAATATAACTTCCGCCAAGCTGTATACTTCTCTCTGAGCCCCCTTCTTCGCTTCCCATTGCAAATAAATGAGAAACAACCAGATTTATGGTATCTTTTCTATAATGAACTTTAAGATTATCAAACAATTCTGATATTCTTTCACTATAAGATTTCAACTTTTCTTCATCAGTATCCATACTTCCATATATAACTTCATTAAGTCTTTTTTCGCTTGGATAAGGTACTGTCAATATTACACTTTTTTCATTATTTATTTCTAATTCTATAAAGCCCTCTCCAGAATCAACAACTCTATGTTTCCCATATTGACCACATGGAATTACTGTTTTAGGTGTACCACACATTATTATTCCATGATCTCTCGCCAATGGACCTGCTGCAACAAGCCTTTCAGGACTATCATGATTTCCGCTTATAACGAGAGTTATCCTTTCTCCATCTTTAGAAATCTGCTTTAATGTATCATAAAACATTTTTTCAGCTCTTGCTGGTGGATTTGAACTATCGTATACATCTCCCGCTATTATTACCAAATCTATGTTGTTATCTTTAACTATGTCTACAAAATCCTTCAAAAACAATTCTTGTTCATCCATTCTACTTTGACCTTCCAGGTTTTTTCCAAGATGCCAATCTGCTGTATGAAGTATTCTCATTTTAATTCCTCCTAACGTAATAAATAAAAATTATATCTATTAAAAATAAGCTTTTAAAATATATCATAATTATATCCTAAATAATTCTATTCATAATAAATTATATTGAAAGTTCATCTTATAAATAAAAAGCAGACAAAATATCTGTCTGCTTTTTACTTACTAATATAGATTATATTCCAAAATATCAACACATTCATTTATTATCTTTAATTTGTCACTTTCATTGAATGATTTATCCCTCAAGATATCCTTCATTCTTTTCACTGCTTTGCACATTTCTTTATAATCATCATTCTCTATACCTATGAAACTCATTTTACACGCTCCCTTTATATATTACATAGTAAAATACTATATAATAATTGTTTGCTTAAGCTTCATTTATATACTATATTCATATACTTTTTTGTATATTTTATCTCTGACTTCTAAAAATTCATCATGAATTATTTCTCTTCCATAACTCATAATTTTTAACGGAAGAAGTGGGCTTCCTTCCTGTAAAGGCGGTTGAACATAGTCATAGTCATTTAACTTCATACCCATTCTCTTATAATATTGAATTCTTCTTTCTGCAATATCATTATCCGGCATTTCAACTTCCAGTACTGTCATCTTATTGTTATTGTTTAGATATGCTTTCAAAAGTTTTGTTCCAATTCCATTTCCTCTTAAAATATCATCAACTGCAAAATGTTCAATGAAATTGAAATTCTTAAGTTTCCAAAATGCCAAAAAAGCACATACATTATCTTCTTCATCCTTATATCCTATAACATTATAATATTTGTTATGAAAAAGCTTCTTTTGATCTTCATAATTTCTTCTTTCAATACTTGGAAATGATTTTTCCATAACATTATACATACTTTTAAAATCATCTATATTTATATTGTCTAGCTTATAATTTTTCATTTCACACTTCCCTAATTACCAGTATATAAATCAATAATTAATTTTTTATAACTTGAATTTCAAAGTATATTATATCACAATATGTAAAATTTTTTACATATTAAATATCAGCAGGTATATTCTATTTTTTATTTTTATGATGATTATAAATATAAAAAGGTATTCCTATAAGCATTAATATAAATCCCCACATTACTGTTTCTGCTCCTGAACCATATATAGTCCATATAGTATAAGCAAATGCTGTTAATGGAATTATAGATTTCTTTAAAAAATATCCTAATGTAAAGTTTTTCTCATTTTTAAATATAAGCATCATTTCTGCTGCCACTGTTAAGAGATATACTGGAAGAAATGATAATGTCGCTAATATAGTTATAAATGTAAATGCTGAAACCATACCTTTTTGATAATTCATCAATAATAATATGTTAACAAGTACTGAACCAATTATTAATGAATTTACAGGTGTTCCATACTTAGGATGCAGCTTTCCAAAAAATTTAGGAAATACCCCATCTTCTCCTGCTGCAAATGAAACCCTTGCTGTCGATAAGATCCATCCTATTGTAGTTCCCAATATACATATTACAACTGCTATTGTAAGAAACTTTCCAATACCTGTTCCAAGAGATTTAGTCAATATATCTGTAAGAGGAGCTGAACTTATAGCAAGTTCATTATTTGACATCGCCCCCATACTTCCAACACTTATCAATATATATATAATTGCAGCTATTAATAGACCATATATTGTACTCTTCTTTACATTTTTTTCTGGATTTTTAAGTTCTCCTGCTGTAACTGTTGAACTTTCAAGACCTACAAATGCCCACAAAGTAGAAGTAGCTGCTAAAGAAACAGTAGATAAGTCTTTTCCTTCAGGGTTAAATGGAGTCAAATTAGAACTGTCAAAATTCAAAAATGCTGCTATTATAAACAAAGCAAAAAATCCTATCTTAAACACAGTAACAAAACTCTGAATTTTTCCTGCATGTTTCACTCCTATAATATTTAGTATAGTAACTGACCACAAAATTCCGCTTGTAAAAATTATTGATACCAATGGATTATTTAATGCTGGAATAACAGCACCTGCATAACTTGCTATTGCAACAATTATAGCTGCATTACCAATCCATGAGCCATTCCAATAAAGCCATGCACTTAAAAAACCAGCAAATTCACCAAATGCTTCTTTAGTATACTGATACGCTCCACCTGTTGATGGATATTTAGAACCTAAATTTGCAAAAGAAACAGCAATCAATATAGATCCTATTGTTGTAAAAATCCATGCAATTATTGTAGACATAGGTCCTGCTACCTGTGCAAGAGTTGCTGGCAGCATAAAAACACCTGATCCTATCATATTCCCACAAACAAGCATAGTAGCCATAAACAGACTCATTTCTTTTTTTAATTTTTTTTCTTCCATTTTTCCTCCTATGTATTTATATTCCTTTTTCCATTATTTATTCAACGTAAATGGTATTTATATTATTTTTAAATTAAATAATATTTTCTCTTAAAGTATATCATATTTTTATATCTTTTGTATTTTTAAAGCGATTTATGTCGTACAAAGAATCATAATACATTATTAATTTATATTTAAGGATTTTTCATATTGGAATAAATATAAAACTCAGTCCAACATATAGTGTATCTCAAATGAATATGTACACTATATCTTGCACTAAATCATATAAAATTATAATTATGAAATATACACATTTAACTAAACTGTAAAATTGATAGAACAATTAAAACTAAATTTTATAGATAATTACACACCTAATGACAATATTATTATCATATTAAATCACTACAATAAAAAATAGATAAACAGGCAGAAATATTTATAGAAATCACCTGACATTAAAAAATATAAAATTTGAAAGTCTATAGTAATTCACCGTGAGAACGAATAAGGCAAATGAATTAATGTGAAGTTTGCAAAGCACAGGTAAGACTTAGAACAGGTAATAAAGTACATCTTATTGTTAAGATTGTTAAGATAATACCTATTATATTGGGGATGATTTGATTTATGTTTATAGTAGGTATCATATGAATATTGAAGAAATGAATATT
>NZ_CAKVKB010000002.1 GCF_934754915.1 uncultured Clostridium sp. | reverse complement strand
AAAAATGGAAAAATACTATATGCTAATAGAAGCGCAGCAAATTTATTAGCATATGATTATATAGATGATCTTAATGAAAAAGTAATTTATGATTTTCATAATCCTAAAGAAATTGAAGAGATAAAAGAAAAGTATATTGAAATAGAAAATCAGAAAGGAAGAAAAGTAGTAGATGAAGAAGAGTTTATAGATTCATCTGGGAAAATTATACCTGTAAGTAATACATCATCATTTTTTCTTTACAAAGAAGAAGGGGCAGTATTATCGGTATTAACTGATATGACTGATGAAAAGAAAATAGAAAGTCTTCAAATAGATATAAAAAATAATATAAAGGAAATTAAAGAGGCAAAAGAATTTAATATGCTTATAACAACATTTTTTGTTAATATGTCTCATGAATTAAAAACTCCTCTAAATGTTATATATTCAGCAGTTCAGGCTATTGCATCAAATTGTGAAATCAACTATATAAAGAAAAATGCAGTATATCTGAAAAATATGAAACAAAACTGTTTGAGGATGACACGATTAATTAACAATTATGTTGATGCAACAAGAATTGAATCAGGGGAAATGAAATTAAATAGAAGTAATGGAGATTTTATAGGAGTTGTTGAAAATTTGGTTCAAAAAGTGGCCGAATATGTTAAAGAAAAAAAGAATATAGATATCACATTTGATACTGAGCTAGAAGAAAAGACCATGGCTTTTGACATAGAACTTATAAAAAGAGTTGTGCTTAATTTAATATCAAATTCAATAAAATATGGATATGAGAAAATATCAATATTTGTAAGTATATTTTCAGAAGATAAATATATTATTTTAAAGGTAAGAGATAATGGAAAAGGTATCAAAAAAAGCAAATTAAAGATTATTTTTGAATGTTTTGGACAAGGAGATAAATCTCTTTCAAGAGAAAGTGAGGGAGCTGGCATTGGTTTGTATCTTGTTAAGTTATTTGTTGAACTTCATAATGGACAGATAGAGCTAGAAAGTAGTGAAGGCTGTGGAACAGAAGTTACAATAAAACTTCCTATGGAAGAGATATATGACGAAGGGGTATGTTCTAAGAATATGATTTTTGAGACTGATGAAGAGAAGATAGAAATGGAATTTTCAGATATTTATACTTTATAGGAATCGATGATTTTGTATGGTATTTTATATTATATGATATTTAGAGATAACTATGTCAAAGTGTTATTTATAAAGTGGGTGTGTTGAATCCACTTTGTTTTTGGATGTATACTAATGGAGCATTATTATATTTAAGTAGAATTTTTGCAAAATTATTCGATTACTGTAGTTTTTTAATGTTATAATATATTGGTTGTTATTAATAATTGATAAGGATGACGTTAAAATGCAGAACAAAAATTATTTATATAATAATTATTTAAACATAGCAAGGAATTTGAGAACAGAAAACAATCTATTAAAAGCAATGTCTTTTTATAAGAAGGCATATAATCTAGGAATTGGCAAAAAAGATATAGAGCTGCTTATAGATATGGCTTTGATATATGATGAAATAGGAATGAAAAATGAAGCGGAAGAAAAGTATTTTGAAGTAATAAATTTAGATAAAGATGAAGCAAGAGCTTATTATGGTCTTGCAATAATATATGATGATAATGATGAATTGGGAAAAGCAAAAGAATATTATGAAAAGGCTATAGAAAAGAATCCTAATTATGATAAGGCATATTTTTTTCTTGCTGATATTTATGATACATGGGGAGATAAAGAAAATGCTATAAAAAACTATAAAAGAGCAATAGAGGCCAACCCCTATGAAATATGGTCATATGCCAATTTAGCATGCATATATGAGGAAGAAAATAGAAACGAAGAAGCATTAAATTATATAAATCAAGCTTTGGAAATTGATGAAAATCATTATAAGGTTTTGTTTAATAAAGGTGTAATTTTAAAAAAGCTTGGTAAAATAGGTGAAAGTAAAGAGTGCTATAGAAAAGCAATAAAAAATAATCCACATTATCCATATAGTTATTTAAATTTAGCAGTGATATATAGAGAAAACAGCAATTTTGAAAAAGCTGTTGAAATTATTAGTGAAGGAATTATAAATAATGAAGATGAAGGCTTTTTATATTATAATAGAGCATGCTTTTATATTAATTTAAATGAATATGTGAAAGCGTTTTATGATGTAAAAAAAAGCATAGAATTAGATGAGTTTTTTTTAGAATATATGAAAAAGGATGAAGAGATTGATCCTATACGTAAACTTAAAGAATATACGGAGTTTATAGAAAGCAATTAAATGAGTTTACTTTTAATAATATGTTGTTTTGTATATTAAAGGTGGTTAAAATGTTTGCATTTAAACAAATATTTTAACAATAATCATGAATATTTCATATACATAATTGTAGGAGGAAATATTTATGGTTAGTATTTTATTAATGTCTGTTGGGATAACATTTATAATTATAGGAATTTTAGTGTTTATAGATAAAATAAAAATGCTTAAATATGGAATAAAAGTTAAAGGGGAAGTTATAGGATTTGAAAAAGATACTTCAGCATATATAGATCAGAACAAGCGGATTGCGTATATAAGTGTATATAAGCCTAAAATAAAATTTTTTACTAGTAATGGAGAAATGAAAATAATAACATATAATACTTCAGATATAGATAAGGCGTATAATATAGGAGATAAAATTGACTTGGTATATACTGAAAATGAGCCTGATTATTTGGAAATAGCAAATGGTAATGCGATTTTTTCTATATTATGCAAAATTATTTCTGTAGGAATAGTGTTTGTAATATTTTCAGTGATATTGTGGATAGTATAAGTAAAAAGCAGGGATTAAACCCTGCCTTTTTATTTGTAGTGAATTTCAGATAATTCAGCTACATGATCATATTCAATATTTTCGCCATTATATAAGAATTTAACTCCATCAATCCATTCTCCATTTGATTTATTATTAGATTGAAGGTAATTTTCTATTAAAGTATTTGCTGTTATTTGTCCTCCTGTTGAACCCTGGAATTTTGGAACCCATTCATTATTCCCAGAATCAGTAAGGTTTATGGTAGCTACTTTTTTCCCATCTATAGTATCAATAGATTTTACTTCAAGATTAAGACCATCAAAATCAGTTTTTGATATTTCAGCTGATAACTTTGTTAATTTATCATTTAAACTTAGATTGGAATCTAAAGAGATACTGCTTACTTTATTAGGTTCTAAAGAATTTTCATCTGTTGCATAAATAGAAAATTCAATTTTATTATCAGTTTTTTTTGATTCATTTTGTGGTTTGTCTTGAGTTTTAGATTCTGTATTGTTTTCGTTTTCGTTTTCTTTTTCCTTTTTATCTTCATTTTTAGGTTCTGCACTTGATGAATCGTCAGTAACAGATGAAGAACTAGAATTAGAATCAGCTGTCTTTTTATCAGAGTTACATGAAACTAGTGTAAATACACTTAGTATTAAAACAGTTGTTAATATAAATTTTCTAATCATAGCATGTACTATCGCTTTTGGTAAAGCAATAGTTTTCACCTCCTTTGGTAATAATAATTTCATAAATATACGTTCTAATTAATAAAACTACATAATGTTAAAGGAATTTTATAAAGATTTCAGCATTTATTGTATATTGTAGATTTGAACATATATATTTTCATAAATTATATCATATGACCTACAAAAATAAAAGATGATGAGAAGGCAAGAATTTATTGACAATTTATTTTGATTGTGATATATTTTGATTATCAAAATATTTGACACTAAAAATACAAAGTAAATACGTGTTTATTTAAAGATAAATAGAAAACTTTCATTATTTATGTGGGAGGGTAAATAAATGAACAAACCAACAGTTATTATCAATGAATTATTGGTAGAATTGTTTAATGATGTTTTGCAGATTGAAGAGTACAGCTTAAAGAGCGGGCCTATTTCTGATTTATCAATAACTGAAGTGCATACAATTGAAGCTATTGGAATGTATGATGAAAAACCTATGTCAGAAATTGCACAGATACTTAAAATAACAGTTGGAACACTTACAACAGCTATAAACAAACTTATAAAGAAGGAATATGTTCAAAGAAAAAGAATAGAAGAAGATAGAAGAGTTGTTTTAATCAAACTTACAAAAAGAGGAAAACTTGCTTATAGAATTCATGAAAAATTTCATAAGGATATGGTTAATACAGCTATAGAAGGATTAGATGAAGAACAGGAGAAAATTTTAATAAATGCATTAACAGAGATTAATGTATTTTTTAAGAAAAAATATGAATTGTAATTATAAAGGAGAATTACTATGAGTAATGTGGGGATTGCTGGAATTGGTGCATATACACCTTCTTTAGCAGTGACAAATGATGATATCAGCAGACTTGTAGAGACAAATGACGAATGGATTGTCAAAATGACAGGAATACATGAAAGAAGAATATCTGAAGGAGAAGATACATCAGACATGGCTTGTAAAGCAGCTATGACTGCTTTGAAAAGAGCCGATGTTGATCCAAAAGATTTAGATCTTATAATAGTAGCAACAATAAGTCCTGATAAGTTTATTCCATCAGTTGCTTGTCTTGTACAAAGTAAAATAGGAGCTGATGACGCAGCTTGTTTTGATATAAGTGTAGCATGCTCTGGATTTGTTTATGCCATGGAAGTAGCTAAAGGCATGATGAATTCCATGAATTATAAAAATGCTTTAATAGTTGGGGCAGAAACTTTATCAAAAATTATAAATTGGCAGGACAGATCTACATGTATTTTGTTTGGTGATGGAGCAGGAGCAGCTGTTTTAAAGAAAACAGAAGGAAATGGGATAATAAAATCATATTTGAGATCACAAGGAAAGAAGTGGAAAGCACTTACAGTAGATGGAGCTGATTTTGATACTCCATTTTCGAAAGAAACTGTTATTAAAGATAGGCATGTAATTATGGATGGAGGCAAAGTTTTGAGATTTGCAGTTTCAGCAATATCTAATTCTGTGAAAGAAGTTTTAAAAGAAACTGGAATTTCTATGGACGAGATTAAATATATAGTGCCACATCAGGCTAATATCAGAATAATACAGTCAGCAGCTAAATTACTTCGTTTAGATTTAAATAAATTTTATATAAATATTGACAAGTATGGAAATACATCGTCGGCATCTGTACCTATAGCATTGAATGAAATGTATGAAAAAGGAGTAATAGAAAAGGGCGATAAACTTATATTGGTAGCATTTGGTGGAGGTTTAACTTATGCTGCATCTGTAATAGAATGGTAGAAATATTTAAGTGATTTAAGGCAAAACAAAAATAGATTGTCTTTTAAAATAAATAATTTAATTAATTAATGAAAATTTTTGGAGGTATATATTATGTTATTTGAAGAAATTAGAGAAGTTATCTGTGAACAATTAGGAATTGAAAAGGAAGAAGTTACTTTAGAAACAACATTTGATGAATTGGGAGCAGATTCTTTAGATTTATTCCAAATAGTAATAGAACTTGAAGAAAAATATGAAATTCAAATAGAAGAAGTAGAAAACTTAAAGACTATAAAAGATGCAGTAGATTATGTACAATCGCATAAAGCAAACTAATGTAATTTGTTTAATTATTTCAGGGGGAATTTCTTATGGAGAAAAATAGAGTATGTGAACTTTTAAAGATAGAATATCCTATCTTTCAAGGTGGTATGGCTAGAATAGCAGATGCTTCATTAGCAGCAGCTGTAAGTGAAGCAGGCGGCCTTGGAATAATAACTGGAGCAGCACCTACAGAATGGGTTAGGGAAGAAATAAGGAAAGCTAAAAAGATTACTGATAAGCCTTTTGGTGTAAACATAATGCTTATGTCAGAAAATGCAGATGAAATTGCAGATTTAGTATGTGAAGAGGGCGTAAAAGTAGTAACTACAGGGGCAGGAAGTCCAGGAAAATATATGGTAAAATGGAAAGAAAACAATATAAAAGTTATTCCAGTGGTTGCATCAGTTGCTCTTGCTAAGAGAATGGAAAAATCAGGTGCAGATGCAATTGTTGCAGAAGGCACTGAGTCTGGAGGCCATATAGGTCAGCTTACTACTATGGCTTTAGTTCCACAAGTTGCAGATGCAGTAAGCATTCCAGTAATTGCTGCAGGTGGTATCGGTGATGGCAGAGGTGTTGCAGCAGCATTTATGCTAGGTGCAGAAGGAGTTCAGGTAGGTACAAGATTTCTAGTAGCAAAGGAGTGTACAGTACATCAGAACTATAAAGATAAAGTGTTGAAAGCCAAAGATATAGATACTGAAGTTACAGGAAGATCAACAGGGCATCCTGTCAGGGCACTAAAAAATAAGATGTCAAGAACTTATATGAAATTGGAAAAAGAAGGAGCCACTGCAGATGAATTAGAGAAGATAGGAACTGGTGCATTGAAAAAAGCAGCTGTTGATGGAGATGTTGAAAATGGAGCAGTTATGTCAGGCCAGATTGCAGGACTTGTAAATAAGGAACAGACAGCAAGAGAAATAGTAGAAGATTTATTTCAAGGTGCAAATGAAAGATTTAAGCTTTTTGGAGGCAGATAGATATGAACAGTAAGAAAATAGCATTTCTTTTTCCAGGCCAAGGAGTTCAAACTGTTGGTATGGCAAAGGAATTATATGATAATATACCAGAATGCAAGGAAATATTAGACTCTAGTGAAGAAATTTTAAAAATGCCGCTGAAGAAGATGATGTTTGAAGGTCCATTAGACCTTCTTACTGAAACAGAAAATGCTCAGCCAACTATTTTAGTAGCATCACTTATGGCGTTGAAGGCATTGGAGATAAATGGAATAGAAGCGGAATATGCTGCGGGATTAAGTCTTGGAGAATATGCTGCTTTGATTAATGGTGAGGCTCTTTCTTTAGAAGATGGTTTGCTTCTTGTAAAAGAGAGAGGAAGAATAATGGGAAATGCACTGCCAGAAGGTCTTGGAACAATGGCAGCTATATTAAAATTAAATGATGAAAAATTACAGGAATTATTAGATAGAGCTGGAAAATTTGGAATAATAGAAGGTGCTAATTTTAATTGCCCAGGGCAAGTGTCTGTATCAGGAGAAGTTAAAGCAGTTGAAGAAGCAGTTAAAATAGCAAAAGAATTAGGAGGACTTGGAATTATGCTTAAAGTAAGTGGTCCATTTCATAGTTCTCTTTTAAAAGATGCAAGTGAAGAATTTTACAATACAATAAAAAAGGCAAATATCAAACCTCTTACAAAGAAAGTTTATTCAAATGTTAAAGGAGCACTTTATGAAGAAAATGATGATGTAAGAGATCTTTTAAAGAGACATATAAGATCATCAGTATTATTTGAAAAAACTATAAGGGATATGCTTGAAAAAGGCGTGGATACATTTATTGAAGTAGGACCTGGAAAAGCGTTGAGAGGATTTGTTAAGAAAATAGATAGAAAAGTAAAATTATTAAATGTTGAAGATATGGAATCATTAGATAATACAATAAAAGCATTGAATATCTAATTCCATCAGTTTGATGAATTGATGTTTTTGGAAAAGTAATAATGCTGAATTTAACATAGGGAGGGAATTTTATGTTAAATGGAAAGTGTGCACTTGTAACAGGTGCATCAAGGGGAATAGGTAAAGCTATTGCTTTAAAATTGGCTTCTCTTGGAGCAAATTTAGTTTTAAATTATAGAAGCAGTGAAGCAGAAGCTTTGGAAGTTGAAAAAGAAATAAAGAATATGGGTGTTGAGACGATAAGTGTTAAAGGCGATATTTCAAAATTAGAAGATGTTGAAAATCTTGTTGCAGCAGCAAAAGAAAAATTTGGGATTATTGATATTATGGTAAATAATGCAGGAATAACCAAAGATAATTTAATACTTAGAATGAAAGAAGAAGATTTTGATAAAGTAATAGATGTTAATTTAAAGGGAGTATTTAATTGCTTAAAAGTAATTACTCCCATTATGGTAAGACAGAAACATGGAAAAATAGTAAATCTTTCATCTGTGGTTGGAATTTCGGGAAATGCAGGTCAAGTAAATTATGCAGCATCAAAAGCAGGAGTAATAGGAATGACAAAATCTCTTGCAAAAGAAGTAGGTTCTAGAGGAATTAATGTTAATGCTGTAGCTCCAGGGTTTATAGAAACTGATATGACTGAAGTTTTGGGAGAAAAATATAAGGACGAAATGAAGAAAAACATTCCATTAAAAAAACTTGGAAAGCCTGAAGATGTAGCAAATGTAGTCGCTTTTCTTGTAAGTGAAAGTTCAGATTATGTTACAGGACAGGTCATTCATGTTGATGGCGGAATGTTAATGTAGTGGAGGAAAATTAGTATGGAAAGAAGAGTTGTTATAACAGGAATGGGAGCATTAACTCCTATTGGAAATGATGTAAATACTTTTTGGAATAATGCTAAAGAAGGAAAACTAGGAATAGATTATATTACATTAATTGATAAAGATTTAGTTGATGTAAAAGTTGCTGGAGAGGTTAAAGGATTTGATCCAGAACCAATTATAGGAAAAAAAGAATGTAAAAGACTTGATAGATTTGAGCAGCTTGGATTAGCAGCAGCTCATGAAGCAATTGAAAATTCTGGTTTGGATCTTGAAAAAGAAGATTTAGAACGAATAGGTGTTATGGTAGGATCAGGTATAGGTGGTCTTCAAAGTATAGAAACAGAATGTATAAAACTTGAAAATGGCAAATCAAGAAGGGTATCTCCATTTTTCATACCAATGGCAATAATTAATCTTGTTGCAGGTAATATTGCAATAAAATATGGATTAAAGGGACCATGTACATCTGTAGTAACAGCATGTGCTACTGGAACAAACAGCATCGGTGATGCATTCAGAACAATTAAACATGGTTATGCAGATGTTATGGTTGCTGGTGGAGCAGAAGCACCTATAACTAGAATTGGAATAGGTGGATTTAATGGAATGAAAGCATTGAATACATCTAATGATCCTAAAAAAGCTTCAATACCTTTTGATAAGGATAGAGCAGGATTTGTTATGGGAGAAGGTGCTGGAGTTGTGGTTTTAGAATCATTAGAACATGCACAAGCAAGAGGTGCTAATATCATAGCAGAAATTTCAGGATATGGATCAACTTGTGATGCATATCATATTACATCACCTATTCCAGATGGAAGTGGAGCTTCAAAAGCTATTAAAGATGCGTTAAATGAAGGTGGTATTACACATGATAAAGTTTCATATATAAATGCTCATGGAACTTCAACTCAATTAAATGATAAATTTGAAACACAAGCAATAAAAAATGTATTTGGTGAAGATACAAAAGTTCCAGTTTCATCAACAAAATCTATGACTGGTCATTTATTAGGAGCAGCAGGAGCTATTGAAACTATTATATGTGCAAAAGCATTAGAAGATGGATTTATACCACCAACAATAGGATATACTACACCAGATGAAGGATTAGATCTTGATTATGTTCCTAATATAGGTAGAAAGCAGGAATTAGAGTATGCACTTACTAATTCATTAGGATTTGGTGGTCATAATGCAGTTTTACTTTTAAAGAAATGGAAGTAGGGACTTCTAGGAGGGTATAATATGGATTTTGAACAGATTAAAGAACTTATTACACTTATAGATTCTTCTGATTTAGCTTTTTTTGAACTTTCAGATGGAAATAATCATATAAAGATGGATAAATCACTAAATAGGAATATATCTGATAATTCTGCTAATAATATCAATATAAGTAGTAAGGAAGAACCTATTGTAGAAAGAGTTGAAAGACCAGCAATAAGAGAAGTTAAAAAGGTAAAAAATGAAGAAGTAGAAGAACAGAGTGAAGAAGAGAGTGATTTAATTACAATTACATCTCCAATGGTTGGAACATTTTATTCATCGGCTTCCCCAGAGGCAGAACCTTTTGTTAAAACAGGGGATATAGTATCTAAAGGTAAGATAATATGTATAATCGAAGCTATGAAGTTGATGAATGAAATTGAAAGTGAATATAATGGTGAGATAGTTGAATGTTTAGTGAAGAATGGTGATATGGTAGAATACGGTCAACCATTGTTCAAAATAAAGGAGGCGTAATTGTTTATGCTTAATATTAAAGAAATAAAAGAAATTTTGCCTCATAGATATCCTATGTTGTTAATAGACAGAGTGGTAGAAATGGATATTGAAGATAAGATGTATGTTAAAGGATATAAAAATTTAACAGCTAATGAGGCTTTTTTTCAGGGACATTATCCTGAAGAACCTATTATGCCAGGTGTATTGCAGATAGAAGCACTAGCTCAGGCTGGAGCTGTTGCTATTTTATCTATGGAAAAATTTAAAGGAAAAACACCATTATTTGCAGGAACAAATAAAGTAAGATTTAAAAATAAAGTTGTTCCTGGCGACAGACTTGATTTGTACTGTGAAATTGTAAAAATTAAAGGACCTATAGGAATAGGAAAAGGTGTAGCTACTGTTGATGGTAAAGTAGCATGTGAAGCAGAAATATTATTTGCTATAGGATAGGTGATAGTATGTTTAAGAAGGTACTTATTGCAAACAGAGGTGAAATTGCCGTTAGAGTTATAAGAGCGTGCAGAGAAATGGGAATAAGCACAGTTGCAGTTTATTCAGATATAGATAAAGATGCACTTCATACACAGCTTGCTGATGAAGCTGTGTGTATCGGTTCTGCAATGCCTAAAGATAGTTATCTAAATATGGCTAATATATTAAGTGCGTGTGTATTGACAGGAGCTGATGCTATACATCCAGGTTTTGGATTTTTGTCTGAAAATTCAAAGTTTGCGAAAATGTGCAGGGAATGTAATATAAAATTTATAGGACCAGATTATGAAACTATAGATTTTATAGGAGATAAAGCTGAAGCAAGAAAAATAATGAAGCTTTCAGATGTTCCAGTTGTTCCAGGATATGAAGGGGAAATTCGTGATGAAAACCATGCATTGGAGCTTGCTAAAGAAATCGGATATCCAATTATGATTAAAGCATCAGCTGGAGGTGGAGGAAAGGGCATAAGAATCGCCTTTAATGATGAAGAATTTCTTATGGGATATAAAACTGCACAAGCTGAAGCTAAAGCATGTTTTGGAGATGATACACTATACTTAGAAAAGTTTATTCAAAAGCCTAAACATATAGAGTTTCAAATTTTAGCAGATGAATATGGAAATATTATTCATCTTGGAGAAAGAGAATGCTCAATGCAGAGAAAAAACCAAAAAGTATTAGAAGAAGCTCCATCTAATGTGCTTACTGAGGAACTTAGAAATAAAATGGGTGAAATAGCAAAGAGAGCAGCTCTTGCAGTTGATTATAAAAATGCAGGAACTGTAGAGTTTTTATTTGATAGAGATAATAATTTTTACTTTATGGAGATGAACACAAGAATTCAAGTTGAGCATCCAATTACAGAAATGATTACAGGGATTGATATTGTTAAGGAGCAGTTAAGAATTGCAGCAGGCGAAAAATTAAGATTTACTCAGGATGATATAAAAATAAAAGGTCATGCAATTGAATGCAGGGTAAATGCTGAAGATCCTGAACATGATTTCAGACCATGCCCTGGAAAGATTGAGGAATTATGTATTCCTGGGGGAATGGGAGTAAGAATAGATTCTGCTATATATTGTGGATATAAGATACCTCATTGTTATGATTCTATGATTGCTAAGGTAATAACATATGGAAATGATAGAAATGAAGCTATAGTAAAAATGAGAAGAGCATTATCTGAATTTGCAGTGGGTGGTGTAAAGACCAACATAAATTTTGATTTGTCTATTTTAGATACAAAAGAATTTATAAAAGGCGATTATGATACGTCATTTTTATCGGAAAAGATGGTGAAGAAGAATGCTTAAGGATTTATTTGTTAAAAGACAATATGCAGTTGTAAAGCCTGCAGTGTTAAAGAACAATGAAGAATTAAAAATAGAAAAACCTAATATTCCGTCAGGCATGTGGACTAAATGTGATAAATGTGGTCAGATGATATATCAAGATGATTTGGAAAATTACAAATATGTTTGTCCTAATTGTAATCATCATTTCAGATTGAATGCCAAAGAAAGAATAAGAATGTTTTTTGATAAAAATACATTCGAAGAAATGTGGGGAGATTTAAAAACTACCAATCCTCTTGGCTTTGATGGATATGATGAAAAAATTAAAAGTAGCAGCCATAAGACAACAAGTTCTGAAGCTGTTGTAACAGGTATAGGATTGATAAATGGATTAAAAATTGCATGTGGAATAATGGATAGCTTTTTTATGATGGGAAGTATGGGAACTGTAGTTGGAGAAAAGCTAACTAGATTAATAGAATATTCTACAGCAAACAAACTTCCTGTAATAATATTTACTACATCTGGAGGGGCAAGAATGCAGGAAGGTATTTTTTCCCTTATGCAGATGGCGAAAGTGAGCAGTGCTTTAGCCAAACATGATGAAGCTGGTCTTTTATATATTTCAGTATTAACTGATCCTACAACAGGTGGTGTGACTGCAAGTTTTGCAATGGAAGGTGATATTATCTTAAGTGAGCCAGATGCACTTGTTGGATTTGCAGGCAGAAGGGTTATAGAAAACACTATTAAAGAGACTCTTCCAGATAATTTTCAAAAGGCAGAATTCCTTTTAGAAAAAGGATTTATTGATTCCATAGTCGAAAGAAAAGATCTTAGGGCATGTATATATAGAATTCTTGTTTTACATGGAGTGAAGAATTATGAATAGAGAATTTATTAAGGGTAATAGTGAAGCTTGGGAAAGCGTTGAAATAGCAAGACATAAAGAGAGGCCTACAGGAAAATTTTATATAGAAATTATATTCAAAGATTTTATTGAACTTCATGGAGATAGATGCTTTGGTGATGATAAAGCTATAATAGGAGGAATTGCTTCTATTAATGGAACAAATGTTACGGTGATTTCTATAACAAAAGGAAGCAATACTAATGAAAATATAAAGAGAAATTTTGGTATGCCTAACCCTGAAGGATATAGAAAAGCATTAAGACTTATGAAGCAAGCTGAAAAATTCAAGAGACCTGTAATATGTTTTGTGGATACTCCAGGAGCCTTTTGCGGACTTGGAGCTGAAGAAAGAGGTCAAGGTCAGGCTATTGCAAATAATTTATTTGAATTAAGCAGACTTAAAACACCAATAATGTCTGTTATTACTGGTGAAGGAGGAAGTGGAGGAGCATTAGCATTAATGGTTGCAGATAATGTGTGTATGCTTGAACATTCAATATATTCTATTCTTTCACCAGAAGGCTTTGCATCTATTTTGTGGAAAGATGCTTCAAGAGTAAAGGAAGCAGCTGAAGCTATGAAGATAACAGCTAAAAACCTAAAGGAATTTAATATAATAGATGAAGTTATAAAAGAACCTAGAGGTGGA
This sequence comes from uncultured Clostridium sp., assembly GCF_934754915.1. Lineage (GTDB taxonomy): Bacteria > Bacillota > Clostridia > Clostridiales > Clostridiaceae > Clostridium. The sequence goes on along the minus strand of NZ_CAKVKB010000002.1, from coordinate 75,038 downwards.
GCTCACAAGAATCCTCAAAAAACGGCAGAAGAAATTAAAAATAGTATTATACAGTTTCTTCTTAAAGTTAAAAATAAGGATTTAGAAAGTTTGGTAGATGAAAGATATAAAAAATTTAGAAATATGGGAAACTTCTATTAATTTAGAAAGCACTTAAAAGTAAGTTTAAGAAATGACTTTTAAGTGCTTTTTATATTATTGATAATAAACATTATATTTTGCATTTAAAATCTATGATAACAATATTATATAGAACTGACAACTGAAAATTAATGTTATATAATCAAATTAAAGTTTTTAGTGTTAGGAGAATATTATGGATAGTAATAGTACAAAAATTGCAAAGATAGCTACCAAGATGGCGATTTGTGATAGAGAAGAAGAAGAAGTTTTAAAGAATATGTATAGTAAACAAGGAATAAAGGTGACAGCAGTAAATATAGGTGGAAATATAAATTCATCTGTTTCGAAGATTTTAGAAAGTGCACTAGTAGCTGCAAAAAGAAATGGACTTATAAGAGAAGAGCACCTTCATGAAGGTGCTGTAATAGGCGCAGCACGAGATGCCATAATTCAGATCAGCAATAGAGCTAATGGATTAAATGTAGGTGGAAAAGTAGGAATTGCAAGAGGTGGAGAACATGTTTCTGTATGTATATTTTTAAGCATAGGGTTACTTCATTTAGATGAAGTAGTTATAGGAATTGGACATAGAAGCATTCCAATGTGAAAATTAACAGTTTTTAGATAAATAATTAATAAATGAGAAAAATAATGAGGAGCTTAAAATATTTAAGTCTCCTTTTTTTATTCGACATAATATATATAAAATGTGAGAAAAAATAAAAAAATTTTAATATATAGGAGATAAAACTTTACAGTAATTTTAAATTATGATAATATAAATTAATAAATTAATAAAAGGTTGTCAATTCAATTGAGGTAATAGCATAAATATAAGCGTATAATTATCAATTTATTTTTTAGGAGTAAATAATAATTAAGTTAAACTGACAACATATATATAGGAGGATAGAATTATGGTAGGAAAGAAAAAATTAGGGGCACTTATTACCGCAGCAATAATAGGAACTTCATTAATTGGCTGTGGAGGAAGTTCTGGGACAAGCAATTCTGATAATAAGGGAAATGGAAATACTAAAAATATTGGTGTTGTTCAACTTGTTCAACATGATGCATTGGATTCTGCAAATAATGGATTTGTAGATGGATTGAAAGAAAAAGGATATGAAGAAGGAAAAAATATAAATATAGATCAGCAGAATGCTCAAGGTGAACAAGCAAACGCACAAACAATAACTAAGCAATTTGCAGATGGTAAAAAGGATTTAATATTTGCCATAGCAACACCAGCAGCACAGGCGGCATATAATTCAACAAAGGATATTCCTATAGTATTTACAGCAGTTACAGATCCAGTAGCAGCTGAAATTGCAAAGGATTGGAAAAGTTCTGGAACTAATGTTACTGGAACATCTGATAAAGTACCAGTAGAAGATCAAATGAAATTATTAAAGAAATTACTTCCAGAAACAAAGACAGTAGGAGTAATTTATAATACTTCAGAAACCAATTCATTGATTCAAGTAGAAGAATTAAAAGCAGCTGCAGAAAAAGAAGGATTAGCTGTAAAAGAAGTTGGTGTAACAAATGTAAATGAAATAAACCAAAATCTTGCAAGTGCAATAAACGATATTGATGTTTTATATACTCCAACTGATAATACAGTAGCTTCTGCATATAGCTTGGTTGGAAAGATTTGTTTAGATGCCAAGAAACCTATTATCGGGGCAGAAGAAGCCGTAGTAACTAAAGGTGGTCTTGCAACTATAGGTATTGATTACTATAAATTAGGAAAAGAAGCTGGATATAAAGCAGCTGAAATATTAGATGGAAAGAATCCTTCTGATATTGAAATAACAACATTAAGTCAAATGTCATTTACTATAAATACAGATGTTGCTACAAAATTAGGAATAACTATTCCAGAAGATATTGAAAAGGATGCTAAATTAGTTACAGGAGGAGTAGAATAGTGGATGTTTTAATAAATATTTTAGAACAAGGTCTATTATTCTCTATTGTAGCAATTGCAGTTTATATAACATATAAAATATTAGATTTTCCAGATATGTCTGTTGATGGAACATTTCCTATGGGGGCAGCTATAAGTGCTGCTCTTCTGGTAAAAGGTGTAAATCCATGGATAAGCATACTTGTAGCAGCAGGAGGAGGAGCAATAGCTGGAACTATTACAGGACTTTTACATGTTAAATTAAAAATTGACAATTTAATGGCTGGGATACTTATGATGATAGGCTTGTATTCAATAAACTTAAGGATAATGGGAAAAGCAAATGTTCCTTTATTTAATGTAGATAATATATTTAAATTAAATGTACCTGCTATAGTACTCATTGCAGTGGCATTAATAGTTATAAAAATTCTTTTAGACCTATATTTGAAAACTAAATCTGGTTTTTTACTTATTGCAGTAGGTGATAATGAACAGGTTGTGTCATCTCTAGGTGTAAATAAGGATTTTATAAAAGTTTTAGGGCTTCTTATAAGTAATGCACTGGCTGCAACAGCTGGAGCAATTACAGCTCAATATCAAGGATTTGCAGATGTTGGAATGGGAACTGGTACAGTTGTAATGGGACTTGCAGCAGTAATAATTGGAACATCTTTATTTGAAAAGGTAACATTCATAAAAGCAACTACTCTTTCTATAATCGGAGCAATAATATATAAAGGTGCAATAGCAATAGTATTGAAATATGGAGCTGTAATAGGCTTGACTGCTAACGATTTGAAACTTATGACAGCTATTATAGTAGTAGTAGCACTATGTTCTAATAATGGTGTATTTAAATTTAAAAAGAAAAAACTTATAGAAGGTGGTGCACAAAAAGATGTTAAAAGTGACACAACTATCCAAAGTGTTTAATCCTAACACTATAAATGAAAACAGAGTATTTGATAAATTATCATTGGAAGTTAGTGAAGGGGATTTTGTAAGTATAATAGGATCAAATGGGGCTGGAAAATCTACATTGCTGAATATGATATCTGGTACATTACAAGCTGATTCAGGATCTATATTATTAGATGGAATTGAGGTAATAAATAAGCCTGAATATATTCGATGTAAATCTATTGGAAGGGTTTTTCAGGATCCATCAAAGGGTGTAGCACCTAATATGACCATATTAGAAAATATAGCTCTTGCAGATAATAAAGGAAAAAGATTTGGATTTGCTCCAGGAATAAATAAAAAGAGAATTGATTATTATAAAGAAATGGTCAGTGAAATAAATCTAGGACTTGAAGATAAGCTTCATAATAAAGTACAGCTCTTGTCAGGAGGACAAAGGCAAGCCCTAACTCTTCTTATGTCAGTAATGTCTAAGCCAAAACTTTTATTACTGGATGAGCACACAGCTGCATTGGATCCAAAAACGTCTGAAAAGATAATGGAGATAACAAGAAAAATAGTAAAAGAAAGTGGAATTACTACTCTTATGGTTACTCATAATCTTAAACATGCTATTGAAAATGGAAATCGACTATTTATGATGCACAGAGGTCAAATTCTTGCAGATATAAAAGGCAAAGAAAAAGAAAAATTGGATACAAACAGTCTTCTTGGATTATTTGAAAAAGCAAATGGAAATGGAGAAGAAGGCTTAAGTGATAGAACTTTATTTGGATAACAGGCTAAACCCATATAAGCATTAATTATTAATGTTTATATGGGTTTTTTGCAATATAAGTGTAAATATATGTTGTGCTTGAAAAAATATATTTCTGCTTTATTATTACATATATGGTAAAATAGTATTAAGAGTATAAAATTGTGTTGTTTTAAGGGGGGTAACTATGAGTACAATTATAATTGATAAAGACAAATGTGTAGGATGTAATAACTGTGTCAGAGCATGCCCTGCAATAGATGCTAATATAGCTGAATATGATGAAAATGATCAGCTTACGATTTCTATTGATGAAGATAAGTGTATAAAATGCGGTTCATGTATTACTGCATGTGCGCATAAAGCAAGAAGATTCGAGGATGATACGGATGAATTTATAAGTGATTTAAAAAGAGGTGAAAAAATAAATATAATAGTGGCTCCAGCAATAAAGATTGCATTTGATGGAAATTGGAGACATGCACTTCAATGGCTTAGAAATAATGGAGTTAATAAAATTTATGATGTTTCATTTGGTGCAGATATATGTACATGGGCTCATGTTCGACTTCTTGAAAAAGAACCTGCAAGGAAAATTATAAGTCAGTCTTGTGCGGCAATAGTCAATTACATACTTAAATACCGGCATGGATTAATAAAGGATTTATCTCCTATTCAGAGTCCTATGATCTGTTTGGTGATTTACATGAAAAAATATCTAAATATGTCTGGGAAAATAGCTGCATTATCTCCATGTATAGCTAAAAAAGATGAATTTAATCAGACTGGTCTTGTAGATTATAATATTACATTTGGAAAATTGAAGAAATATTTTAATGCAAATAATATAAATCTTCCTCAAGTAAAAATATATAGTGATTTTGAATTTGATGAAGAACAGGGACTTGAAGGTTCTATATATTCAAGGCCAGGTGGATTAAAAGATAATATATTGATTCATAATCCTAAGCTTAACATAATAAATAGTGAAGGAATTCAAGTTTATAATGATTTGGATACTTATGAAAAAGAAAAACCAGAATTTAGACCTCAGGTATTTGATGTTTTAAACTGTCAATTTGGCTGTAATGGAGGAACAGCAGTGGGCCAAGACTATATGGTATTTAAAATGAACAGCATAATGTACGATGTTGAACAATTTACAAGAGAAAAAAGAAAGCAGAATACTACAAAAAAAGGTGTTGATAAACAGTATGAATTTTTTGATAAAAGATTAGATATAAATGATTTTATAAGAAAGTATGAGCCTGTTGGCAAATATATAGAGGAGCCTGCTGAAGAGGAAATAGAAATGGCTTATAGAAAATTAAATAAAACTACAGAAGAACAGAAAAATTTTGATTGTCATGCATGTGGATATCAAACATGTAGGAATATGGCCATTGCAATAGCTAAAGGAGTAAATCAGCCATTAAATTGTAATCAAAATGTATTATACATATGTAGGAAAGAAAAAAAGGAAATGGAGAATATTAATAACAAAGTAGCTGAACTTGTTGGAAAACTTGAACAAGTTATGGAAGTATTGAATGACAATATAGATAAAGTTGGAGAAGGAACTAATAAGATAAATAATTTAGGAATTAGAAGTTCTGATGATATGAATAGTGTATCAAAACATATGAATGAAATGGATCAGTTATGTACTAACATCAGATTAGCAACTATGGATATCTCAAGTGAAATTGATCAATATAAAATAATGATAAAAAATGTTAATTCAATAGCAAGTGATATAAATTTGTTATCTTTAAATGCTTCTATAGAAGCTGCAAGAGCTGGAGAAGCTGGAAAAGGTTTTTCTGTAGTTGCTGAGAATATAAGAGAATTGTCTGATAAGTCGAAGAGAGCTGTAAGTAATGCCAAGGAAAGTGAGAAAAAATTATATTACGTTATAGATAAGATAAAGGGCATAGTGGAAGATACATTAGAGACCAACAAAAAATTATTGAAAAATGTTGAAGATGCATTGTATGATGTTGATAATATTACACAAGAGGGAAATTTCATAAACGAATCAATGAATATGCTTGAAGGTGTGGCTAAAAAACTTGATGGAATGATGAAGGAAACAAGTAGTATACTAAAATAGTCTAAATAAACAGCTATTATATGGAAATTAACAATATAATAGCTGTATTATTTTGAGGATTTTAGATGTGAAGATATTAATGATATAATTTAATCAGTTGTATATTGATGAAATATGGTAATATATATTTATCATATTTCATCAATATATATTCAATAGTGAATGATGAAATATTTGAGCTATTTGAATATGTATTATAGAAATTAAAATTATAGATATATATGTATAGGATAGGGGATATTTTTAGTGAGACCATTAGCTGATTTAATGAGACCTTCATCACTAGAGGATTTTGCAGGTCAAAAGCATATACTTGGTGAAGGAAAACCATTATATAATTTAATAAAAAACAGAAAAATATGTAATTGCATATTTTATGGACCACCAGGTACAGGAAAAACAACTTTAGCAAATATAATGGCTAACTATGTTGATAAAAAATTCTATAAATTAAATGCAACAACAGCAAGTGTCAAAGATATACAGGACATAACGAATAATATGGGAAATCTGATGAGTTATAATGGAGTGGTACTTTATATTGATGAAATACAACATTTTAATAAAAAGCAGCAGCAGGCGTTATTAGAATTTATTGAAGATGGAAGAATAACATTGATTGCAAGTACTACAGAAAATCCTTATTTTGTAATACACAAAGCTATAATAAGCAGATGCAATATATTTGAATTTAAACCGTTGAACAGTAATGATATAGTCATAGGACTTGAAAATTCTTTAAAAAAACTTATAAATGAAGGTGTGAATGTGAATTATTCATTAGATGCACTAAAATATATAGCAGAAATATCTCAGGGAGATTATAGAAAATCTTATAATATTCTTGAACTTGCTATAAATTCACAAATCAAACATATCAGAGAAATAACTAAAGAATACATTGAAAGTCTTGGACAGTCCACTATGAGAGCAGACAGTAGTGGAGATGAATTCTATAATCTTTTGAGTGCACTTCAAAAGAGTATAAGAGGAAGTGACCCTGATGCAGCAGTTCATTATCTTGCAAGACTCATAAAAGGTGGAGAACTGAATGCAATAGTCAGGAGAATTGCGGTAATAGCAGCAGAAGATATAGGGCTTGCTGTGCCTAATGCACTTACAGTAATAAATTCAGGAATAGATCTTGTTTTAAAAACAGGACTGCCTGAAGCAGGGTTAATATTATCTGAAATGGTTATATATCTTGCAACACTTCCAAAATCAAATAGTGCTTGCATTGCTATAAATCGAGCTCTTAATGATTTGGAAAATATGAATGTAGGAGATGTTCCAATGCATTTAAAAGATGCACATTATAGTGGAGCTGAAAAATTAGGAGTTGGAGGGTATAAATATCCGCATGATTTTGAAAATCATTACATTAAACAGCAGTATATGCCTAAAGAATTAATAGGACGGAAATATTATGAAGAGCAGAATAATAAATATGAAACAAGTATAAAAAATTATTGGAACAAGATAAAATATTAATAATTTTAAAAAATCTATGCAAACTAATATAAAATGATATAATGAGTAATAAAAGACAATTTTATATAATGAAAAGATTTTATATTAAAGGTAGAAATATATATAAAATTAATAATAAAACATACTATTCATATAAATATTATAAAAAATATCCAATGTGATTTTGTCAAGATTACATCAGTTTTCAGTTATATTTGAATAATAAATAATATGATTAATTACAGAAATATTTTTGAGTTTGACAATAGCCGAGTATTTTGATAAGATATAGATGAAATGAATGATAATAAGGGGTGAGATGGTGAAATTATCGACAAAAGGAAGATATGGAGTAAGAGCCATGGTAGAGCTTGCTGCTCATTATGGAGGTGCCCCTATTTCAATAAAGACAATATCGAAAGAACAAAATCTTTCTGAATATTATTTAGAACAGCTTTTTAGTCCTTTAAGGCGCGCAAATATGATAAGAAGCATAAGAGGAGCACAAGGTGGATATGTTTTATGCAAGCATCCAAGTGAAATAACAGTTGGTGATATTATGACAATACTTGAAGGTCCAATTGAAATTGCAGATTGTATTGATGGATACCAATGTGAAAGTGAACATAGCTGTGCAACTAAATTTGTATGGGAAAGAATAAAAAATAGTATAGATGAAGTTATGAATTCTATTTCTTTACAAGATATAGTGGATAATTATGAAAATATAAAAAAAGAAAGCAGCAAGATAAGAATCGTAGAGGAGTGTTAATATACAATGAGAAATGTTTATATGGATTATTCAGCAACAACTTATGTTAAGCCTGAAGTTTTAGAAGAAATGATGCCATATTTTACAGAGAAGTTTGGAAATCCATCTTCATTTTATGGAATATCTAGAGAAACAAAGAGAGCTATAGATTCAGCAAGAGAAAAAGTTGCAAAAGGTTTGAATTGTCTGCCTGATGAAGTTTATTTCACAGGTGGAGGATCAGAAGCTGATAACTGGGCAATAAAAGGAATTGCTTCTGCTCATAAGAAAAAAGGAAATCATATAATAACAACAAAAATTGAACATCATGCTGTTCTTCATACTTGTCAGTATTTAGAAAAACATGGATTTGAAGTTACATACCTTGATGTTGATAGTGAAGGATTTATAAATTTAGACGATTTAAAAAATGCTATAACAGATAAGACAATATTGGTTTCTATAATGTTTGCTAATAATGAAATAGGAACTATTCAACCAATAAAAGAAATTGGTGAAATTTGTAGGGAAAAGAAAGTATTATTTCATACAGATGCAGTTCAAGCAGTTGGAAATGTTCCAATAGATGTTAAAGATATGAATATTGATATGTTATCTTTAGCTGGACATAAAATTTATGGACCTAAAGGAGTAGGAGTTCTTTATATAAAGAAGGGAATTAAAATTGATAATCTTATTCATGGGGGAGCTCAAGAAAGAAATAGAAGAGCTGGAACAGAAAATATTGCAGGAATTGTTGGTATCGGTAAAGCAATGGAACTTGCAACAAGTAATGTTGAAGAACATATGAAAAAGATGACTGTATTAAGAGATAAACTTATTGATGGATTGCTAAAAATTCCATATACTTATTTAAATGGACCAAGAGGAGATAAGAGACTTCCTGGAAATGTTAATGTTAGGTTTACATTTATAGAAGGTGAATCAATATTACTTTCATTAGATTTTAAGGGAGTATGTGCTTCAAGCGGAAGTGCTTGTACTTCAGGATCACTTGATCCATCACATGTACTTTTAGCAATAGGTCTTCCACATGAATTAGCTCATGGATCATTAAGACTTACATTAGGTGCAGGATCTACTGAAGAAGATGTGGATTACGTATTGGAAGTTACACCACCAATAATAGAAAGATTAAGAAATATGTCACCATTATGGGATGACTTTATTAAGAAGGGAGAAAAATAATTATGATATACAGTGATAAAGTTTTAGATCATTTTCAAAATCCAAGAAATGTAGGAGAAATAGAAGATGCTAATGGTATTGGTGAAGTTGGAAATGCTAAATGTGGAGATATAATGAAAATTTATTTAAAAGTTGAAGATAATATAATTAAAGATGTTAAATTCAAAACTTTTGGATGTGGATCTGCAATTGCATCATCATCAATGGCAACTGAAATGATAAAAGGAAAGACAATAGATGAAGCATGGGAATTGAGTAATAAAGCTGTTGCAGAAGCTTTAGATGGACTTCCACCAGTAAAAATGCATTGTTCAGTACTTGCAGAAGAAGCTATTCATAAAGCTATTAATGATTATAGAGAAAAAAATGGTTTAGAAGTTCATCCAATGGAAGAACATAACCATGATGAATTACATGATATGGTTCATGGAGAATAGTAAAGGTGAGCGGTAAAAAGAAAGTTTTAGTGGGTATGAGTGGCGGAGTTGACAGCTCTGTGGCTGCATACTTATTAAAACAACAAGGATATGAAGTTATTGGCGCTACAATGCAGATATGGCAGGAAGATAAAGAATATGAAGAAAGAGAAGGCGGATGCTGTTCACTTTCAGCAGTTGAAGATGCAAGAAGAGTATGTGATAAATTAGATATACCTTTCTATGTATTGAATTTTAGAGATTATTTTAAGGAAAAAGTAATAGAGCCATTTATACAAGAATATATGGATGGAAGAACTCCAAATCCATGTATAGAATGTAATAAACACCTTAAATTTGATGAACTTTTAAGAAGAGCAAGAGGGATTGGTGCAGATTATGTGGCAACAGGACATTATGCTAGAATTGAAGAAAGAGATGGAAGATATCTGCTTATAAGATCAGAAGATGATTCTAAAGATCAAACATATGCTCTATATAATTTTACACAAGATCAGCTGGCTCATACATTGATGCCTTGTGGTGATTATGAAAAAACAAAGATAAGAGAAATTGCTAAAGAAATAGGATTAGCTGTACATAATAAAAAAGATAGTGAAGAAATATGTTTTATTTCGGATAATAATCATGGAAAGTATATTTCGGAAGCAAGACCTAACAGAGTAAAACCAGGCAATTTCGTGGATAAAGAAGGAAATGTGCTTGGAAAGCATAAAGGTATTGTGTATTATACTATTGGACAGAGAAAAGGTCTTGGATTGGCACTTGGAAGACCAGTTTTTGTTACTGGAATTAACGCAAAAACTAATGAAGTTATAATAGGATCAGAAGATGAAATATTCAAGAATGATCTTATTGCTACAGATGTTAATTTTATACCTTTTGATAAATTAAAAGATGAATTAACAGTTCAAGCTAAAATAAGGTATTCAGCAAAACCAGCAGAAGCTGTACTTTCACCATTACCTAATGGAAAAGTAAAAGTATCATTTAAAGATAAGCAGAGAGCTATAACCAAAGGGCAGTCTGTAGTTTTTTATGATAAAGAAGTAGTTGTTGGTGGAGGAATAATAGAGAGCATAATTTAAATACATATGATATTTTTAGGGAGTGTTATATTTTAAAGATATAATGCTCTTTTTTAATATAATTTACAATATTTTTTGTAAGAGACAGAATAAATATTTGAATTTAAAACAAATATAATCGATTATATAAAGGCAGGCGAATTTTATTGAAGTGTAGTAAGATAAAGTGTTTTCATACAGAAAAAGAGTTTGTTGAGGTTATTTATATCAAAAATTCAAAAATTTCATATTGTCAACATAATCATAAATCTATATATACAATAGCAATAATAATAGATGGAAGTCTTAAAATTCAAGAGGAAAATATAAAATGCGAATATTTTGCGGGAGATGTATATGTTGTAAAGCCCTACAAATCTCATTCTATAGAAGCTGGAATATGTGGATATTCATCACTTATTTTTTGCGTAAAATCAGAGTTTATGAAGAAGTATAGCTTTGAAAAGGTTGGAAAATATATAGATAATATTATATGTGGACTTTACTTGAAGGATTTGGTTGATATTGATGTGAAATCTATAATAATTAAAGAATTGGAAAAGATATATACCTATGTAGTTAAAGAAGAATTAAATGAAGAATATCTACATATAATAAATAATATTATTGATAAAAATTTGGAAAATGATATGAATGTTGAAGAATTGAGTCAAAAGCTGTTTATAAGCAAATATCATTTTATAAGACAATTTAAAAAGAATATAGGAATAACACCTCATAAATTTCAAATTCAGAATAGAATAAGAACTGCACAAAATAGGATACGAAAAGGTGAAAACATAAATAAAGTAGCTTTGGATATGGGATTTTATGATCAAAGCCACTTTATAAAATATTTTAAAAAAATTGTAGGTATTACTCCAATGGAATATATAATGTCATGTAATAAGATGCATGATTAAAAATGAATTTTTCATTAAGCGGGAAAAAACTTTGCAAACATATAAAGTCCATTTTCTCCAGCTGTTACTTCATGAGGAGTATTCATGTCAAATATTGATATTGTACCACTTGTATAATCAAGCTTTGTACCATTATTTATACAATACCCATTACCTGCTATTACTTCATGAGTTTCAATTTGTTTTTGATGAACATGATTTTTAATGCTTTTTCCAGGATGAATTCTTACGAGATGATAGCTGTATTGTCCGTTAGTTTCATCTCCTGTAACAATATGTTTTAATTCAACCCCTTGGAAGGCAGGATGTTTAGTCCATTCTATATCTGCGAATTTTATTTCATGGGAAGGAAGTTTTAAAATTCCATTTTCAAAGTTTTAAAAAGTATTTTTATTATTCATATATTATACCGCCTTTCTTTGATTTACAAATTTATGATACAAATTTTTTTAAAAAAATTATTGTAAAAAATTGCTCACTATTACTTAAAAAGTAATGAGCAATAGGATTAAATTCCTTTGTTATGGGAAACATATAGTTATTAACCTAATAAGGATGTGTATTGATGCTGAGAAGTAAAGATTTTTATTTGAAAAACATATATGATGTTAATGGGAAAAAAATAGGTGTGGTAGAAGATATATATATAGATTTTTATAATCAAAGAGTAGTTGGATTTAAATGTTCATCCCTAAGTTTTCTTAATAAAAATGATTATATAGATATTGAAGATGTAATCGAACTTGATGATGAAGTTGTTGTTTATAGCAGAAAGCAGGGAAGTGGATTAAGTTTTAAGTCTATTAAGAACCTGAATATAGTTGATATTAATGGAATAAAAAAAGGTGTTTTAGAGGATATTATAGTGGATAGTAATAATTATAATATAAAAGGAATTGTAGCAAGTTCAGGGATTTTTGATAGATTGATAAAAGGAAAAGAAATATTTCTGCTAGAACAATGTATATTAGGTGACGAATATATTTTGTACACTGGGAAAGATAATATTGAATTTAAGACAATGATACATGATATGGAGAAGAAAAATGATTCTGCAAAAGCATAAATCAAAGTTGCTTGTATTAGCAGGTGTTCTGATAGGAATAAGTCTTATATGTCTATATTTATTTAATTCATCTGTCAAGGAAATAACAGATATTGTATTTATTTCTTTTGTATTAGCATATATTTTAAGTCCAATTAAAGAATTTTTTGAAGAGAGAGTTGGACTTGATAGGAGAGTATCATCTATAGTAGTAATAGTAATTGTCATAACGATTGTCGTGCTAGGTATTGCAATGATTTTACCAGGTTTTATAAAAGAACTATCATCTATAAATGATGTATTTGATGATTTAACATTACTATATGAAGATATTATTCAAAAGTTCAACTTGAATAATGCACCTAAAATAGAAGCTTTCTACAATTTGATTGTAGAAAAAAGTAATAGAATATGGGTGAATTTTTCAGAAAATATATTTGATAATATATTGGAAACAAGTTCAAAAGTAATATCATTAGCGGTTATTCCTATAATTACATATTATTTTATGTGTGATGGAACAAAGATGTTTTCAAGGATGCTGCTTTTTCTTCCTACAGAAAGAAGAGATCTTACTGAAAAAATAGTAAAAGATATAAACAAAGTTCTAAAAAGGTATATATGTAGTCAGTTATATTTATGTGGAATAATAGGAATTCTTACTTTTATTCTTCTTATATTGCTTGGAATAAGATTTCCTTTGTGGATTGCAGTACTTAATGGATTATTTAATATAATACCTTATTTTGGACCGATTTTTGGAATGATACCTGCCGTTTTTATTGCATTTATATTGTCACCATCAAAAGCTTTATGGGTTCTTGCGGGTATGATTTTAATACAGCAGATAGAAGGAAATATATTATCGCCTAAAATAACTGGAGATAATACAGAAATGCATCCCGTAGTTATAATAATTCTTCTTCTTATAGGGGATAAATTTGGAGGTTTTATGGGGATGATTATAATAGTACCGATAGCTGTAATAATAAAAGTTTTATATGATGATATTAATTACTATTTCTTTTAAGAATTTGTGACTATTAAATGTTTAGTATTGTACAATAGTATTATATGTATTGACAGAATTATGTATATGAAATATAATTTTTGTTGAAAACATATATTAAGCGATGAATAGGAAAAGTAGAATTATAAATAGACATTAAGAGAGAAAGTGGCTGGTGAAAACTTTCTGCTATTGTAATTTGAAGCTGCCTAGGAGCTATAATTTTTACTAAGTGATGTATATTTTATACATAATTAGGGTGGTACCGCGGAAATTCAGCTTTCGTCCCTTGTGATTTCATGGGAAGGAAGCTTTTTTATTTTGTAAAGATTTATATGAAAAGTTTCTGCTTTTCAACATGAATTTGAAATAATGATAATGTATAATTAATTCTGTAAATATGCAGAAATTGACTTATCTTTATTCGGTATGATGTAACAGTATTTTGACAGTTCAAAGATAAATTAATAAATGGAGGAATAACTTATGAAATTTACAAAGACTAATGACTTAAGAGATGCTTATTTAAAGTTCTTTGAAAGTAAAGGACATTTAAAAATGGATAGTTTTTCTTTAGTGCCAAAAAATGATAAAAGTTTATTATTAATAAATGCAGGTATGGCGCCATTAAAGCCTTACTTTACTGGCTTACAAGAACCACCAAGAAGAAGGGTTACTACTTGTCAAAAGTGTGTAAGAACTGGTGATATTGAAAATGTAGGTATTACAAGCAGACACGGTACATTCTTTGAAATGCTTGGAAATTTTTCTTTTGGAGATTATTTTAAGAAAGAAGTTATTCCTTGGGCTTGGGAGTTTTTAACAGAAGTTTTAGAAATGCCAAAGGATAAGCTATATGTAACAATATATTTAGACGATGATGAGGCTTATGAATACTGGACTACTCTTACAGATGTAGATAAGAGCCACATATTTAGACTAGGAAAAGAAGATAACTTCTGGGAACATGGTGCTGGTCCTTGTGGTCCTTGTACAGAAATTCATTTCAGCAGAACAGAAGAAGTTCCAAAGAATGCTGAAGAATTTGTTGAATTATCAGATGCTGATAAGATAATTGAAGTATGGAACCTTGTATTCACTCAATTTGATGGTGATGGAAAAGGAAATTATGAAAAACTTGCAAGTACTAACATAGATACAGGAATGGGACTTGAAAGACTTGCAGTTGTAATGCAGGGTAAAAACAGTATTTTTGAAATAGATACATTAGAAAATATATTAAATGAAGTTGCTAAGCTTGCAGGAGTTAAGTATGGTGAAAATCATAAAACTGATATATCATTAAGATTAATAACAGATCATATAAGATCTATAACTTTTATGATTTCAGATGATATCATGCCTTCAAATGAAGGAAGAGGATATGTTTTAAGAAGACTTCTAAGAAGAGCAGCTAGACATGGAAAGACTTTAGGAATCAAAGATGCATTCCTTTGCAACTTATGTGATGTTGTTATAAGGGATTCAAAAGATGCATATCCAGAATTAGAAACTAAGAAGGAATATATCAAGAAAGTAATAAAAATAGAAGAAGATAAGTTTAGAGAAACTTTAGATGCTGGTATAGAAATATTAAATGGATTCATAGCTGATTTAAAAGCAAAGAATGAAAAAGTTCTTAGTGGTGCAGACGGATTCAAATTATATGACACTTTTGGATTCCCAATGGAACTTACAAAAGAAATATTAGAAGATGAAGGACTTTCTTTGGATGAAGAAGCATTCCATGAAGAAATGAAAATACAAAGAGAAAGAGCAAGAAGTGCAAGAAAAGTTTCTAACTATATGGGTGCTGATGTTAAAACTTCAGATGCAATAAGTGCAGAAGTGGAAACAGAATTTGATGGATATGAAAATGATGAACTTAATGGTAAAGTTGAAGTACTGATAAATGGTGATGAGTTTGCTGATTCATTAACTGAAGGAAATAAGGGAATAATAGTTACAGATGTAACTCCATTTTATGCTGAAATGGGAGGACAGATTGGAGATACAGGTGTGATTTATAGTGACAGCTTTAAAGCTGCTGTTGTAGATACTAAGAAGAACATTGGTGGAAAGATAGTACACTTTGTTGAAGTTTTAAGTGGAGAAGTAAAGGTAAATGATATTGTTACTTTATCAATAGATAAAGAAAGACGTGAAAGAATAAGAAAGAATCATACAGCTACTCATTTATTAGATACTGCACTTAAAAAGGTTCTTGGATCTCATGTACATCAGGCAGGTTCGTTAGTAACTGATGAAAGATTAAGATTTGACTTTTCTCATTTTGAAGGATTGACAGAAGAAGAAATTCTAAAAGTTGAGGAATTAGTTAATGATGCTATAACAAGTGTTACACCAGTAGTTACTGAAGTTATGGATTTAAATGCTGCAAAGAATAGTGGAGCAATTGGTATTTTTGATGATAAATATGGAGACAAAGTAAGAGTAGTTACTGCTGGAGAATATTCAAAGGAATTATGTGGTGGTACTCATATAGATAATACTGGTAAAATTGGATTGTTTAAAATTATATCTGAAAGTGGAATCGCTGCAGGTACAAGAAGAATAGAAGCTGTAACAGGAAAAGAAGCTGTTAAATTTATAAATGAAAAAGAAGAACTTTTAAAAGAAGCTTGTGGAAAATTAAAATGTGCTCAAAAGGAAATTTCTACAAAAATAGACCAGAATTTAAAAGAAATAAAAGAAAAAGAAAAAGAAATAGCTCAATTAAAAGCTAAATTTGCTACTATGGGATTGGATGACATAATTGCAAGCAGCAAAGAAATAAAAGGAATAAATGTAGTATCTTATGAATTAAAAGATGTTGATAGTGACGCACTTAGAGATGTATGTGAAAAGGTACGAGACAAAGTTGAAAACAGTCTTGTTTTACTTATGAGTTCTAATAATGGAAAAGTTATTATATGTGCTATGGCTGATAAAGATGCAGTGGCTAAGGGTGCTCACTGTGGTAAACTAATAAAAGAAGTTTCTGCTATCCTTGGAGGAGGTGGAGGTGGAAGACCAGACATGGCTCAAGCTGGTGGAAAGCTTCCAGAAAAAATTAGTGAGGCTATTGAAGAATCTTATAAAATAGTTGAAACTTTGGTAAAATAGTATACTTTTTGTTCAAATTAGAGTATAATTTAAATAAAGATTCAGGTATAAAATATAATTATAATGTTAACAATAATTATGGATATAGTTTCCTTAGAATATGCGTAAGGGGGTGAGCTGCAGTTTAAGCAGCATGAGTTATGAGTAATAATATAGAAGCAACAATGCAATTTGATTTGAGTAAGAATAAAGAAGCTCTTACAAAGTCTATCTTGTCACAGGTTTATAATTCATTGCAGGAAAAAGGATATAATCCTATAAATCAATTGGTTGGATATTTGATTTCAGGAGACCCTACTTACATCACTAATTACAACGGAGCAAGGGCTTTAGTAAGAAAACTCGAAAGAGATGACATACTGGAAGAAGTAATAAAATCTTATTTAGAGATAAAGTAGAAAGAGTGCCCGTTATCTACGGGCACTTTTATTTATATTCGTGAGGTGAAAAATTGAAGAGAATATTAGGTCTGGATTTGGGACAGAAAACTATAGGAGTTGCAATAAGTGATCCATTAGGTTTTACAGCACAAGGACTCACAACTATAAGAAGAAGTAATAAAGAAAAAGATATAGAAGATTTAAAGAAAATATGTGATGATTATAAAGTTGAAACAATTGTTGTTGGATTGCCAAAGAATATGAATGGAACAATAGGTCCATCAGGTGAATTAGCAATGTCGTTTGGAAATTTGTTAGAAGAAAAACTTGGCATTGAAATTAAGTTCTGGGATGAACGCTTAACAACAGTAGCTGCACATAAAGCTATGCTTGAAGCAGATTTGTCAAGAAATAAGAGGAAGAAGATAGTAGATAAAGTAGCATCTACTTATATACTACAAGGATATCTAGATATGATTTCTAGACAAATGTAATTATTTTTTATAAAATTAAGAAAATTGTAAAATTATTTTAAAATGAATTTGAAGATAATCTCTTGATGAAAATTGTAAAGAGAATTAATATATAAATTAGAAACAGAAAGGAAAGTATGTATGGATAAGGATGCAAAATATGTATATATACCAGATGAAAATGGAAATGATGTAAAGTTTGAGGTTATTATATATTTTGAAATTGAAAAATTAAAAGGGCAATATATAATTGCAACGCCAGCTTTTGAAGAAACTGATGAAGCATATGCTTTTAAAATTTTTAAAGAAGAAGATGGAAGTGAAGTATTTTTAGCTCTAGAAGATGATGATGAAGAATTTGAAATGGTTTTAGAGACTTATAATACTTTAATGAGTGAAGATGGTTTATTTGAAGAATAATTAAAATTATATTGATTATAAATTAAATTCCTTAAGAATGAGAAAGTGAGGTGTTATAAATGCAGGAATCAAATTTAATTGATATGAATGCCTTAAAAGAAGACCTAAAGAAAAAGGGGTATAAATTAACTCCTCAGAGAAGGTCTATTGTTGATACAATAATAAAAAACGAAGGTAAACATTTAACAGCAGAAGAAATTTATGACGAAGTTAAAAAGGATTGCCCGGAAATAGGTCTGGCAACAGTTTATAGAACTATTCTGCTTCTTGAAGAATTAAATGTTATATCAAGACTTGATTTAAATGATGGATGCAGCAGATATGAAATATTGCATTCTAATGAAACTCACAGACATCATCATTTAATATGTAACATATGTAATAAAGTATTAGAGGTTCAAGATGATCTTTTAGAAGACCTTGAAGCTAATATTGAGAGTAACTACAAATTTAAGATACTCGACCATAGTTTGAAATTTTATGGAATATGCAAAGAGTGTCAGGAAAAACAACTTGATGAATAAAAGGATTTTTTAAAAGAAACCTTTGTTTATAAATAAATATTAGGAAAAAGGAGGGGAAATATGAAAAATGAGAGAGCGAAGATTAAGATAATTCCTCTTGGTGGTATAAATGAAATCGGGAAAAACATTACAGCTATAGAATATAAAGAAGATATTGTAATTATAGACTGTGGTTTGAAGTTTCCTGATGACGATATGTTTGGAATAGATATAGTAATACCAGATATTTCATATCTTCTTAAGAATTCGGAAAAAATAAAAGGAATATTTTTAACTCATGGACATGAGGATCATATAGGAGCATTGCCTTATGTATTAAAGCAATTAAATGTTCCTGTATATGGTACAAAGCTTACTCTTGGAATTGTTGAAACAAAACTTAAAGAGCACGGTTTATTAGGATCAACAGAATTGGTAAGAGTGAAGCCTAAAGATATAATAAAATTAAGCAGTGTATCAGTTGAATTTATTAAGACTAATCATTCTATAGCTGATTCAGTAGCAATAGCAATTCATACTCCTCTTGGTGTGGTTCTTCATACAGGAGATTTTAAAATTGATTATACTCCAATAGATGGAGAAATGATGGATTTTGCAAGACTGGCTGAAATAGGAAGAAAAGGTGTTTTGGTTATGATGGCTGATTCAACAAACGTTGAAAGACCAGGATATACTATGACTGAAAGAGTTGTAGGAGAAACATTTGACAGACTATTTGGAAAAGCTTCTGGAAGAATAATTGTAGCGACATTTGCATCAAATGTTCACAGAATTCAGCAGATAATAACTGCTGCACAAAAATATGATAAAAAAGTATCAGTGTCTGGAAGGAGTATGGAGAACATAGTTCAGGTTGCTATTGAACTTGGTTACCTTGAAGCTGAAAAAGATGTGTTAGTTCCTATTGATCAGATTGGAAAGTATCCAAATGAAAAAATGGTAATAATAACAACTGGAAGTCAAGGTGAACCTATGTCAGCTTTGGCAAGAATGGCAGCTTCAGAACATAGAAAAATAACTATAGTTCCAGGAGACACTGTAATTATTTCAGCAACACCTATACCTGGAAATGAAAAATTTGTTTCAAGAGTTGTTAATCAGCTGTTTAAAAAAGGTGCTGAAGTAATATATGATTCGGCTGAGAAAATTCACGTATCTGGGCATGCTTGTCAAGAAGAATTAAAGCTTATGCAGGCATTGGTAAAGCCAAGATTTTTCATACCAGTTCATGGAGAATACAGACATCTTAAAAAACATGGAGAATTAGCTATGGAACTTGGACTTCCAGAAAAAAATCTTGTTATATGCGAAAATGGAGATGTTATTGAAGTAACTCGTAATTCAATTAAGAAAAATGGAAGTGTAACTTCTGGTCAAGTTTTTGTTGATGGATTAGGTGTTGGCGATGTAGGTAACATTGTTTTAAGAGATAGAAAGCATTTGTCACAGGATGGTATATTAACAGTAGTTGTTACAATTGAAAAGCAGACTGGTAAAGTAGTGTCAGGACCGGATATAATTTCAAGAGGATTTGTTTATGTAAGAGAATCTGAAGGTCTTATGGACGAAGCAAGAGAAATTGTAAGGGCTGTTTTAAAAGACTGTGAAGAAAGACAGATAACTGATTGGGCTACATTAAAGTCTAAGATGAGGGATGAATTAAGAGAATTCCTTTATGAAAAGACTAAGAGAAAGCCAATGATATTACCAATAATAATGGAATTTTAATTAAGAGTTTGTATTGATTTGATTATACTTGACTTTTTATGATTAAAAGAGTAATATTAATTATAGTTACGTGAGAAATTGGGTACTTTTTGTATCCAATTTTCTTTTGGAAAAAAACAGTTATAGGTTTACATTCATATATTAATAAAGATATTAGCTGATAATGCTAAATCATTTATCCAGATATTTATATGAATTGGAATACATTTTAATGAATAAGAACTTATTTGCAATAAATACTTTAATTTTTACTTGTTAATAAATAAGTATAGATATAAACTAGTACATATAAAATTCACAGTATAAATACTGTATGGAGGAATTAAAATGGAATTAATTAAAAGAGAAGATATTAGAAATATTGCTATCATAGCTCACGTTGACCATGGTAAGACTACATTAGTTGATGCACTATTAAAGCAAAGTAACATTTTCAGAAGTAATGAAAAAGTTCAAGAAAGAGTAATGGATTCTAATGACTTAGAAAAAGAAAGAGGAATTACAATACTTTCAAAAAATACAGCAGTAATGCATGATGGGGTTAAAATAAATATTGTTGATACTCCAGGACATGCTGATTTTGGTGGAGAAGTTGAACGTGTACTTAAAATGGTTGACTCAGTTTTATTAGTAGTTGACTCTTATGAAGGACCAATGCCACAGACTAAATTCGTTCTTAAGAAATCACTAGAATTAGGTTTAAAGCCAATTGTTATAATAAATAAAATAGATAAACCAGATGCAAGACCTGCTGAAGTAATAGATGAAGTATTTGATTTATTTGTTGAACTTGGAGCAAATGATGAACAATTAGACTTCCCAATAGTTTATGCTTCAGCAAGAGAAGGATTTGCAAGATATAATGTTGAAGATACAAATAACGATATGACACCAATATTTGAAACAATATTAAAACATGTTGCACCACCAGAAGGAGAGATGGATGAACCATTCCAGATGCTTGTAACTACATTAGATACAAATGCATTCGTTGGTAAAATTGCTATAGGTAAGATTCACAGAGGTAAGGTTAAAAAGAATCAATCAGTTTCTTTAGTAAGAAATGATGGAAGTACTTCAAATTACAAAATTACTGCTGTGTTTACTTATGATGGTTTAAAAAGAGTAGAAGTTGATGAAGCAGGAATGGGTGATATAGTAGCAGTAAGTGGTGTTGTAGATGCTAATATAGGTGAAACAATTGCTGATTCAAGTGCTCCAGAAGCATTACCATTTGTACATATTGATGAACCAACACTTAATATGAATTTCATGGTTAATGATTCTCCATTTGCAGGTAAAGAAGGAGAATTTGTTACATCAAGACACTTAAGAGATAGATTAATGAAAGAGCTTGAAACAAATGTAAGTTTAAGAGTTAAAGAAATAACTCCAGATTGTTTTGAAGTATCAGGAAGAGGAGAACTTCATCTTTCAGTATTGATTGAAACAATGAGAAGAGAAGGATATGAATTCCAAGTTTCTAAAGCAAATGTTATATTTAAAGAAGAAAATGGTCATAAGTTAGAACCGATAGAATACTTGACAATTGATGTCCCAGAAGAATTTATGGGGCCAGTTATGGAAAAGCTTGGACCAAGAAAAGCTGAAATGGTAAATATGACATCAGCAGTAAATGGTTATACAAGATTAGAATTCAAAATTCCAGCAAGAGGACTTATTGGATTCAGAAATGAATTCATGACAGATACTAAGGGTAATGGAATTATGAATCATGTATTTGAAGGATATGAACAATATAAAGGTGAAATACCAACAAGAAATAGAGGTTCAATAGTTGCATTTGAATCTGGTGATTCAATAACTTACGGACTATATAATGCTCAAGATAAAGGTCAATTATTCATAGGTGCTGGCGTGCCAGTTTATACAGGAATGGTTGTTGGAGTATGTTCAAGAGCTGAAGATATAGACATAAATGTATGTAAAGGTAAAAAACTTACTAATACAAGATCATCTGGTGCAGATGAAGCATTAAAACTTACTCCACCATTAGAAATGACATTAGAACAATGTTTAGATTTTATTAATTCAGACGAATTAGTTGAAGTGACACCAGAAAATATTAGAATGAGAAAAAGAGTTTTAGATCCTGCTGAAAGAAGAAGGATGATAAGCAGAAATAAGAAGTAGTATATAATTTAAATTATATATTTTAACTATAATTAAAGTAAATAGTCTTTTAGGCTATTTACTTTATTGCGTATAGGAGAAGTTTTATGAAAAAAAGGAAAATGCGGAAAAGAAGTAAAATAAAAAAAACTAGAATTATTTGTCTATTTTTGATTTTTTCTATTCTTGTAGGATTTGTTATTTTATACAATAAGGCAATAAGTAAACCTTTAAAAAGCGATGAAGATACAGTTCTAATTGAAGTAAAGAATGGAGAAGGTTTTTATGATGTGTTAAATAGATTAGATAGTGAAGGAATGTTATATAATAAACTTCTTGTTAAAGTAAAACTGAGTATAGATAAGCCTTATGTAGTTCTTAAAGAAGGAACATATGAAATTAAATCAGATGTTACACTTGATGAACTTATAAATGGACTTCAAGATGATTCAAATAATATAAAATTTGTTAAGGTTACCATACCAGAGGGATATTCAATAGAAGAAATAGCAGAACTTATGGATGAGAAAGAATTGTGTTCTAAGGATGAATTTATTAAAAGTGTAAAAGATTATAAACTGCCAGACTTTATTGAAGTTAATGAAAAAAGAAGATATAATTTAGAAGGGTTTTTATATCCTGATACATATATGATAGAAAAGGGAATTAGTGCAGATGATATAATAGAGAAAATGCTTAAGCGCTTTGAAGAAGTAATAAATGAGATTGAAAAAGAAAACAATATTTCATTAGATGATAAGGAAATCTATAAAATTGTTACTATTGCATCTATGATAGAAAAAGAAGCAAAAGTAGATTCTGATAGAAGTCTCATTTCATCTGTTATTTATAATAGGCTTGAAAAAAGTATGAAGCTTCAGTTAGATGCAACTGTACTCTATGCTTTGGGTGAACATTTGGATGTGGTATTGAATAAACATTTAGAAACTGATTCTCCATATAATACATATAAATATTCAGGACTTCCAGTAGGACCAATAGCAAGTCCAGGAATTGAATGTATAAAAGCAGCTATTTTCCCAGATAATACAGATTATATATATTATATATTGCAAAAAGATGGAACACATTATTTTACAAATAGCTATGATGATTTTCTGGCTAAAAAGAAAGAGCTAGGATATTAATTTTGGAGGAGAGATAAGAGTGAGTAAAGTTACATATGACTATATGGAAGATTATATAAGAGGACTTATTCCTGATAGAACTGGAACCTTAAAAGAAATAGAAGATTTTGCAAGGGAAAACGGAGTTCCTATAGTGCAAAAAGAAACAGGTGTTTTTTTAGAATTTATGACCAGCATGAAAAAACCTAAAAAGATATTGGAACTTGGAACAGCTGTGGGATTTTCATCTATATTAATGTATGAAAGTGCAGGAACTGAACCTGATATAGTAACTATAGAACGAGATGAGAGAATGATAGAACTTGCTAAAATTAATCTCGAAAAGTTCAATTTAAGCCATAAGATAAAAATTGAAGAAGGAGACTGCCTTGAAGTTTTAGAGCGATTAGATGATAAATATGATCTTATTTTTATGGATGCAGGTAAAGGTCATTATAATCATTTTCTTCCACATTGTTTAAGGCTTCTAAAAGAAGATGGAATCATTGTTGCAGATAATGTTCTTTTCAGAGGAATGGTTGCATCACAAGAATTGGTTAAACGAAGGAAGATAACAATAGTAAAAAGAATGAGAACATATTTAGATTTAGTAACACATGATGAAAATTTAATTACGTCAGTCATACCTATGGGAGATGGCATAGCAGTGACTAAAAGGAGGTAATAAACCCTATGAAAAAGAAACCAGAAATTTTAGCACCAGCAGGAAGTTTGGAAAAATTAAAAATAGCAATAGATTTTGGCGCAGATGCAGTGTATCTGGCTGGAGAAAAATTAAATTTAGAAGCATTTTCAGATAATTTTACCAATGAAGAAATGATTGAAGGTATTAAATATTGCCATGAAAGAGGAAAAAAAGTATATGTCAATCTAAATATTTTTGCAAGAAATTATGATTTAAAGGATGCTGGTGAATATATTAAGAAGTTATATGATATTGGAGTAGATGCAATACTTATTGCAGATCCATCGCTTATATCAATTGCAAAAGAAATAGCACCACAATTAGATATACATTTAAGTACTCAGGCAAATACAGTAAACTGGGTTGCAGCAAAATTTTGGCATGATATTGGAATAAAGAGAATTGTACTTTCAAAGGAATTAACTTTTAAAGAAATAAAAACAATAACTGAAAATATACCAGGTAGTTGTGAAATAGAATGTTTTGTTCATGGTTCCATGTGTATTGCTTATTCAGGAAGAAGTCTTATTTCAAATTATATTCTTGGAAGAGATGCTCATAAACAAATGGATTTAAATGAATGTGAACATAAATATAACCTTGTAGAAGAAACAAGACCTGGTGAATATTATCCTATAGTTGAAGATAAAAATGGTACATATATAATGAACTCAAAAGATTTATGTATGATTCACTATATACCTGAACTTGTAGAATCAGGAATAAACTCTTTTAAGATAGAGGGAAGAATGCAAAGTGAATTTTATATTGCTTCAACAATAAAAGCTTATAGGGAAGCATTGGATAGATATTATGATGATCCTCAAAATTATCAATTCCAGCAAGAATGGATGGATATATTAAATAGAGTAAGTCATAGACCATACCATACAGGATTTTATTTAGGAAAAAATGATGAACAGAATTATGAAGAAAAATCATATACAGGTGGTTATAAAATAATTGGAATTGTTGAAGAATACGATGCTGGCACACAGACAGCAATAATAATGCAGAAAAACAAAGCTTTTAATAATACAGAAGTTGAGATATTAAGACCTTACATGCCATATTTTAAAGTTAATATGAGTCAAATGTATGATATTGAAAAAGATCGTGAAATTGAAGAAGCAGATAGATCTCATATGAGATTCAAAGTAAAAGTTAATATACCTCTTCAAAAAAATGACATTATTCTCAAAGGTAATTAAGTTAAGAAAGATTAACTCAAGTAAATATTAAAGAATATTATTTTAGTATTTGTAATATTAGGAATAAAGGGATAAATATGAATAAAAAGCATCTTTCAAGGTTAAAATTTAACTGAAGGGAGATGCTTTATTATTTTTATTGATAAATTATATAAAAGAAAAAGAATAGTGTGTGTAATGGCAATGTTATTTATGATGTTAATATTGCTAAGTATAAGAATATATATCCTTCAGATATATCCTTCAGAAAAGGTTCAAAGTTCTTATAAAAATCATCAAGAAGAAAATATAACAAATCTGGATTATATGATTTTGGATTCAAAAGGAAGAGATATGATGAAATATGCTAAAAAATATATTTTGGTTATTGATTTAAAACCATTTTCTTTAAATAATTATGAAGAAACATTAGAAGATCTTATGGCATTAAATTTTATAATGAAATCTGAGGATCCAGAATTTAATTATTCTGAAATTATGAAACAAACTGGAAAGATGTATTATGATATATCAAAAGAGACTTATGAAAAAATTAACAAACTAACAAATTTAAAAGGAATTTACACTTATATATCAGATACTGTTGATGTGAAAAAAGCGTGGAGCATAGGAAATATGTTCGGTAAAATTATGGAAGGTAATCATAAAGAAGGAACAATCGAATATGAGTTATATGAATATTTAAAAGATAATGAAACACCTAAAGAGGAGTTTTATCTAGATGATAAGGCTATATATTCAAAACAGAGTATAAATATTTCAGATAAGAATAGAAATTTAAGACTTACTATTGATAAAGATATGCAGAATAAAGTAAATGATGTGCTTGAAGATGAGCAATATGATTATCTTGAAAATATAGGAATAATAATTATGGAAAGCGAAACTGGAAAAATAAGATGTATGATACAGAAAGATGAAAGTGAAGCAAATATAAATTTAGGAATAGAACAGATGGGATATGAACCAGGTTCTATATATAAAATAGTAACATTAGGTTCTGCATTAGATTGTGGCCTTATAAATATAGATGATATTTATTGCTGTAATGGTAATATATGCAGGGTGCCTCATGGAAGAATTACAGTAGAAAAGGCTTTTGAAATTTCATGTAATGATGTATTTGCGCAGATAGGAGCAAAATTAGGATATGATAAATTGATGGAGTATTCTAAAAGTCAAGGATTGTATAATCCAGTAATAAATTTTGCAGGAAATAATTGCAATGAGGCTGCAGGAGTTATTCCTAATGAAGAAGCAGGAATAAACAATATATCAATTGGGCAGTGCATGAATGTGACACCAGTTCAGATGATTGGAGCTATAAATACTATAGTAAATAATGGAGTTTACATAAAACCATATATAGTAGAAGCGGTTTTAGATAAAAATGAGAATATAGTAAAAGAATTTGAAGGTGAAAAAAAACGGGTGTATAGTGAGATAACAGCTAAACTTGTACAAAATTCTATGAAAAAAGTAGTGCAGAATGGAACAGGAAAAAAAGCATATATTAATAGTATTTCTATTGGAGGAAAAACTGGGTCTTCTACAGGAAATAATGGAAAGACTCATGGGTGGTTTGTTGGATATTTTAATATGGAAGATAAGAAATATACTATGATAGTTTTTACTCCTAATATTGAATGTGTTAAAGATGCAAATAATAATGATGCTGGAGGTGGTGATACAGCAGCTCCAATTTTTAAAAGTATTGTAGAAAAATTATATGATAAATAAAATGAATACAAATTAAGAAACTTTTTTGAAATTATAACATACTATAATATGAAGCACTGTTATGGAGGAAAAAGGTGTTTATATTAAGTGGTCTTGTTGAGCTTGTATGTAATTCCTTTTTTTTAACAGGATATATAACTAACAATAATACTTTTCCATTACCATTAAACGAAGAAGAAGAACAGATGTATTTAAAAAAGCTAAAAGAAGGAGATAAAAATGCAAAAAGCATACTGATTGAAAGAAATTTAAGATTAGTGGCTCATATTGTAAAGAAATATTCATTTCCAAACAAAGATGTTGACGAATTGATATCAATAGGAACTGTTGGCTTGATAAAAGCAATAGATTCCTTTGATTCAAGCAAAGGAACAAGACTGGCTACTTATGCTTCAAGATGTATAGAAAATGAAATATTAATGCTTTTTAGAAATAATAAGAAGCAAAAAAATGAAGTGTATCTCCAGGATCCGATTGGAGTTGATAAAGAAGGCAATGAATTCTGTCTTATGGATATATTGAGCAGTGAAAAGGATTGTGTATTGGATAAAGTAGAAAATAATCTTCAAGTAAGGGCATTATATAAAAAATTAGGAGAATCGCTTACAAGAAGAGAAAGCTCCATATTGATAATGAGATATGGACTCATTGATGGAAAATGCAAGACTCAAAGAGAAATAGCAGGAAATCTTGGGATATCACGTTCATATGTATCTAGAATAGAAAAAAAAGCCTTAAAGAAGCTAAAAAAAGAATTATATTCAAAAAGTTAATTATTCATTACTTAAATTAGCTCAAAATTAAAGCAATAGATTTTCAATATATTAAATATAATTGAATTGCTTTTACTTTTGAGCTATTTATCATTAATTTGTTTATAATTATTGACATATATGGAAATAAAATGATATTTTAAAAGTGGTATTTTTATATTTATTAAAAAAATAAAAAAAGAACTAGTGGAATATATGGAGGGGTATTATGGCAAAAATAGACAAGCTATTAGATAATATGGATATAACAAGAGTATCGGATATTCATATTACATCTGGATTGACACCAATGGTAAGAATTGATGGAAATCTTGTTAAGGCATATGAAGATCCGATTCCTCATGAAGTTGTTGAAGAATATATAAAAGATATGGCTCCAAGTAAATTTGAAGAATTTTTACATGATGGAGAAATTGATTTTAAATATAACAGACCTGGAGTAAGTAATTTTAGAGTAAATGCATTTAAATGCAGGGGTTCATATGCTATTTGTATGAGGGTTATAAAAGAGAGTG
Organism: uncultured Clostridium sp.; assembly: GCF_934754915.1. Taxonomy (GTDB): domain Bacteria; phylum Bacillota; class Clostridia; order Clostridiales; family Clostridiaceae; genus Clostridium. The sequence goes on along the minus strand of NZ_CAKVKB010000002.1, from coordinate 46,442 downwards.
TACCTAAGTTGAGTGATATTACAGACGCAAGAGCATTAAGAGAATTTACTGAGTTGAAGGATGGTTTGGTATTGGTAACAGGACCTACTGGATCAGGAAAAAGTACAACTCTTGCAGCAATGATAAATGAGATAAATACAACAAAAGAAAAACATATAATAACATTGGAAGAACCTATAGAGTATATTTATGAAACAAAGAAATCTATGGTTAACCAAAGAGAAATAGGAGAAGATACTCAAAGTTATGTTATGGGATTGAGAGCAGCGTTAAGGCAAGATCCCGATGTTATATTAGTAGGAGAAATGAGAGATTCAGAAACGATAGAAACTGCTTTAAGGGCAGCTCAGACAGGACATCTTGTATTTTCAACTCTTCATAATATGGGGGCGGCAAATAGCATATATAGAATCATAAATTCATTTGAATCTGGTCATCAAAATGAAGTAAAGATTCAATTAGCATCTTTATTAAGAGGAGTAGTGTCTCAGGTACTTTTGCCAAATGCATCAGGAAAAGGTAGAACAGCAGCAATGGAAATAATGGTATGTACTCCCAGTATAAAAAATCTTATAAGAGAGGGAAATTATGAGCAGATAAACAGTTTTATTCAAATGGGATCTAAATTTGGTATGCAGACAATAGACATGGATTTAAGAAGGTTAGTGAATAATAATACTATTTCTCGAGACGAGTATGAAAGATGGGCAAGAAATAATAGATACTAATATAGAATTAAAAAAAGTTTTTATATTGAGAATTTAATTATTAATTAAAGCAAATGTATATCAATTTGGAAGCTTTTATTAGCTTGAAATTTAGTTTCGCTAATTTTATAATATGTTTGATATATATTGTAGAAGAATCAAAGTAGATAAATAATAAAAATATAATAAAAAATAAATTTGACATATTTTTTAAAGGAGTTTTTAAATGTATGTTGAATATATTCTTAAGAGGTTTGATTTTTTCTGCAAAGAAGGGGAAGAAACTAGTCATGTTACAAGAGATAATAACAGCAATAGATATTGGTAGTAAAAAGTTTTCTGCAACAATTGCAGAAAAAAATAAAAATGATGACTTAGAAATATTATACACAAAAAGTTGCAAATCATTAGGAATAGAGAAAGGTATTGTTGCTGATTCAAAAAAATGCAGAGAATCAGCAGAAAAATTACTAAAGGAACTAGAAGAAAAAACAGAAACTGATATTAAAAATATCACATTAGGTATTTCTTCAAGAAGATTAAGAATTACAGAAACTACAGTAAAAGTTAATTTAGAAGATGGAAAAGTAACAAAAGAAGCATTAGTAGAAGGATTAAATAAAGCAAAAAGCAACTTTTTATTAAGTACTGATGAAGTGATTATTGATGAAATAATAAATTTTTATTTGATAAATAATCAAGTTGTATATAAAGATATACTTAACTGGAAAGCTGAAAGTTTTGAAATTAATCTTACTTTTATTATAGGAAATAAGGAAGAAATAGAAAAATATTATGAAATTTTTAAAGATACTAAATATGAAGTAGTATCTATAAAGAGCAATATAATTACAGGTAAGCAAATATTTTTAAGTGAAAATAAAAATGATGGTGAAACTGCTCTTGTAGATATTGGAGCTGGTGAAATTGATATTGCTGTATTTGATGATGCTGGAGTGGTAAAACAAATAAGCAGCATACCTGTAGGAGGAAATAATATTTCAAATGATTTAGCTATCTGCGGAGAATTTTCATTTTTAGAAGCTGATAATATTAAAAAAATTTATTCTAGTAATTACAAAACTTTATATAACGACAATTCTGTTCCAGATGAAATTGAAGTTGGTACTGTAAAGGTATCAAAAGATTTATTTTATGAAGTTACAAATGCAAGAATTGAAGAAATATTAAATCATATCCATATGGAGTTAAAAAAGACTGGTCATTATGATAGAATTTGTAGTATAATTTTATATGGAGATGCTTTAGGCTATTTTGAAGATATAATTGAAATCGTTAGTAAAATTTTCAAGATAAAAATAAAGATAATAAAAGATATTGATTTGGGAATTAAAAATTCGGAAAATATAACTTCATTAGCATTAGTTAAAGAAGTGTATGATAAATTAATCTTATTAGGGGATAATAAGATAATTCCAAATAATAAAAAAGCAGAAAAAGAAATTGTGAATAAAGACACAGAAATTTTACACAATAATGAATATGAAAATCATATATTAAGTAAATTGAAAAATTTCTTTAATAAGATTTTCTAAAGGGAGGAATTGTTTTGTTAGATTTTGAAGCAGATATGCAAGAATTAACCAACATAAAAGTAATTGGCTGCGGTGGCGGTGGAAGCAATGCTGTTAATAGAATGATAGTTGAAGGATTAAAAAATGTAGAATTTATCGTCATTAATACTGATAAACAAGCATTGCTGCTTTCTGATGCTGATCAAAAAATACAGATCGGAGAGAAACTTACCAAAGGACTTGGTGCTGGAGCTAATCCTGAGATTGGTAAAAAGGCTGCTGAAGAAAGTAGAGAAGAAATAACAGCAGCTATAAAGGGTGCCAATATGGTATTTATTACAGCAGGAATGGGAGGCGGAACTGGAACAGGAGCTGCACCTGTTGTTGCTGAAATAGCTAAAGCTATGGATATTTTAACTGTAGGAGTAGTCACTAAACCTTTTCCATTTGAAGGAAAGAGAAGAATGAGACAAGCGGAAATTGGAATAGAAAATCTTAAAGAAAAAGTTGATACTTTAGTTATAATTCCTAATGAAAGGCTTCTTACAATGGCAGATAAGAAAACAACATTGTTAGATTCTTTCAAGCTTGCAGATGATGTTTTAAGACAAGGGGTACAGGCGATTTCAGACCTTATTACTATTACAGGGGTAATTAATGCTGATTTCGCAGATATTAAAGCTGTTATGCTTAATAAAGGTCTAGCTCATATGGGAGTTGGATTTGGTAAAGGAGATACAAGGGCTCAAGATGCTGTCAAGCAGGCGATATCATCGCCATTATTGGAGACATCTATTGATGGTGCAACAGATGTAATAATAAACTTTACTGGTGGTGCTGATTTGGGAGCTTTAGAAGTTTATGATGCAGCGGATGTTGTTAGAGAAGCTGTAGACCCTGATGCAAATATTATAGTCGGAGCAGTAATTGATGAAACTTTAACTGAAGAAGTAAGGATTACAGTAATTGCTACTGGATTTGAAAATGAATTTAATCAGGGAAATGTAACAACAAATGTTGTTCAAGAAGTGAAGAAAAATGTTGTTCAGGAAACTGCTAAAGAAGAAGCAGCTGTAGCTTCAGCAGAAAAAGAATCAGAAACATCTTCAGTAAATACCTATGAACAAGATGATTTAGATATACCAGTATTTTTAAGAAGACAAAGAAAACATTAATATATTATACTCTTAGTTTAGGTGCAGATTTATCTGCATCTTTTTTTATTCTATAGGAAATTATATTTTCGAACAATCTGTGGATAACTTTTGAAGGGGGCAGAAACACACAGTCTGCGAAGCAGATTTTTTTATATATAAATTTTTGGTTAAATTTTTATTATAAAGACTTGCAGTTTGAGAAATGGATTTTTAAAAAGTATAGGATTAAGTGAATTAAGATTTTTTAAAAATAATATTCTAATATTTAGGTGTATATATATAAATTTATATCAAAATTAGATATAAAAGAATAATTTGCCTATTACTAAAGTATTTATTTAAAGTTAAAAAAGTAAAGGTGAAAATTTACTGTAAATATATGTAAAAAGTTAAAAATAAAAAATAAAACTCATACATGCTATTATGACAAAATTTTGAAATAAAAGAGACTATAATAAATTCAGGCAGTTAGGGGGGCTTATGATGGCTGTTTATGCAGACATATATTTTTTAGAAAATTTTATAGTCAATATATTTCTTTTAAGTGTAACCATGAGATGTTTGAAGCATAAATATTCAATACGCATACTTTTGGAAGCTGGATTTATAGGTGCAATGTATAGTTTGGTTTTACTAATTCCTAAACTTAAATTTTTTTCAATACTGCCTTTTGAATTATTAGTGGCATATTTGATGCTGAGAATAGTTTATGGAAAGACAAATCTGATAAATACAATTAAAGCAGTATGTATATTTTTTATGAGTACATTTACGTTGAGTGGAATATGTTTTCTATTTTCATTAAAGCAGAACTATTATGTATATGGCAGTTATAAAATAGAGAAATATTCAATTAAATATATTATTATTGGAATTATGATTATATTTATATTTTTAGATAGAATGACTGAATATATAAAAGATAGAACAGCTGTAAGCAATTATATTTATATGATTGAATTCCAGGTGAAAGGTAAAAAATATAATTTGCAGAGTTTTCTAGATACAGGCAATGAATTAAGAGAGCCAATTACAAATCTTCCTTGCATTTTAGCAGAAGAAAAATTTTTTTCTCAGAAGAATTTTTCTGATGAAAATGTATACTATATATCTTATAATGCTATTGGATATGAAGGCAGATTAAAGGGAATTAGAGTTAACAATATTAAAATTAAATGTGGAAAGCTAGAGTGGAGGAATATTGATGCTGTAGTATGTCCTTGTAAGGAAAAATTGAGCAGAGAAAATGACTTTAATGCTCTATTATCAAGAGGAGTTTTATGAGGGAGGATATATATGGAAAGATTATTTTTATTTCTAAACAGATTGTTGAGCAGAATAAAGTTATTCAGCAAAAATTTGTTTTATGTAGGGGGGAATGATGCGTTGCCTCCTCCTTTGTCTAAAGATGAAGAAGAAAAATTGTTGAAGCAGCTTGGCAGTGGTGATGAAAAAATAAGGAGTACATTAATAGAAAGAAATTTAAGACTTGTAGTTTATATAGCAAGAAAATTTGAAAATACAGGAGTTTATGTTGAAGATTTAATATCAGTAGGAACTATTGGATTAATAAAAGCAGTAAACACATTTAATCCTGAAAAAAAAATTAAATTAGCAACGTATGCATCAAGATGTATTGAAAATGAAATATTGATGTATTTAAGAAGAAATAGCAAAGTAAAGGCTGAGATATCGTTTTATGAACCTTTGAATATTGACTGGGATGGAAATGAACTTTTGCTTTCAGATATTTTGGGAACTGAAAATGATACAGTATATAATCTCATTGAAGATGAAGTGGACAAACAGCTTTTGTTTATGGCATTGAAAAGTTTAAATGATAGGGAAAAAGAAATAGTAAGATTGAGATTTGGATTAAATGGAACAAGAGAAAAAACACAGAAAGAAGTTGCTGATATGCTTGGAATATCGCAGTCATATATATCAAGATTAGAAAAAAAGATAATTAAAAGATTGAAAAGAGAAATAAATAGAATGGTTTAGGTTGTCTGTAAGTATAAAAGTATACTCTATCGGAAATAATGTTTAATGCAATGGATTATTACTTCCGAAGGGGTTGATACTTATGATAATTAATAAAGTAGAAATATGTGGTGTTAATACTTCAAAACTTCCAATACTTAAGGAAAAGGAAAAAAAACAACTTCTTCTACAAATGAAAGCTGGAGATAAACATGCAAGAGAGACATTTATAAAAGGCAATTTAAGATTGGTATTGAGTGTTATTCAGCGTTTTAATAATAGAGGCGAAAATATTGATGATCTATTTCAAGTTGGATGTATAGGATTAATGAAATCCATAGATAATTTTGACTTATCTCAAAATGTAAAATTTTCAACATATGCAGTTCCAATGATAATAGGAGAAATAAGAAGATACCTTAGAGATAACAATTCAATAAGGGTAAGCAGATCTCTGCGTGACATTGCATATAAAGCATTAATTGTACGAGAGAAGTTTATTAAAGATAATAATAAAGAACCAACAATATCTCAAATTGCAAAAGAACTTGAACTTCCAAGAGAAGAAGTTGTATTTGCGCTTGATGCAATACAAGATCCTGTATCTTTATATGAACCAATCTATCATGATGGTGGAGATGCTATATATGTAATGGATCAAATAAGTGATTCAAAGGATACGGATGAAAATTGGCTTGAAAATATTTCTATAAAAGAAGCAATGAAAAAGCTTACTGATAGAGAAAAGTTAATATTGAATTTGAGATTTTTTAATGGAAGAACTCAAATGGAAGTTGCAGACGAAATAGGCATTTCTCAAGCACAAGTTTCAAGATTAGAAAAGACAGCATTAAAGCATATGCGTAAACATGTATGATAAAAACTGGTATTATATAATGCCAGTTTTTATAAATTTGTTCTTTAAATTTTTTACTGAACATATAATATATTGGTATGCAATATAATAAATAAATTTTTTACTATAGATTTATAACTGCTTATTATATAAAACAAAATATTGAATTCAAGGGGGAAATAGAATGGAGCTTGAATTACATTCACTTAATGCTATGCGAAATATGGAAGTTATAGATATACTTACAGGAAGTAAAATGGGATACATAAGTGATTTTAAAATTGATTGCAGCACAAATAAAATAGTATCTTTAATATTGCCAGGAGAAATAAAATCATGGTTTTCAAAGGATGATAATATTGAAGTTAAGTGGAATGATATTGTTAAAATCGGTTCAGATGTTATTCTTGTAAAGGTGAATGAGACCTTTAGTGAAAATTAATGTGGTAATAAGTAAAAAATATAGGTATAATAATTATAAACATTAGAGAAAAGCAGTGAGGTGAGTAAGTAAATGAAATGTCCATTTTGTGGCTTTGAAGAGAGTAAAGTTGTAGACTCAAGATCAACTGATGATAATTCTACAATAAGAAGAAGAAGAGAATGTTTAAAGTGCAATAAAAGATATACTACATATGAAAAGATAGAAGATTTTCCTATATTGGTCATCAAAAAAGATTCTACAAGAGAAAATTTTAATAAGGAAAAAATAATTAATGGTTTAATAATTGCTTGTCAAAAAAGACCTGTTTCAAGAAAACAGATTGAAGATATAGCCTATGATATAGAAAAAACAATATCAAATAGTATGCTTACAGAAGTACCATCAAAAGATATTGGAGAAATGGTAATGGCACGATTAAAAGATGTTGATGAAATATCTTATGTTCGATTTGCATCAGTATATAGGCAGTTTAAGGATATAAATACATTTTTAGAAGAAATTAAAAGCTTAATAACTTAAAATTATATAAATTTTAAATAAGCAATCTAATGGATGTTGAAGTCTATTTTCAATGTCCATTTTTTATTATAAATTCACGATTTTTGATTGTTACAAAATTATATAGTGTTATATTGATGTTAAACTTTGGTTAAGAATATTATATGTTTTAAATATAAGTGTTAATATTATGTAAGAAGATGCTTTTTATAATTTATGTAATTAAGGATTTATAATTAATAATCTTATACATATTTTAGGAGGACAACATGAAATTTTTAAAAGTAAATATGATGGAAAGAGAAAAAGATTTTTTAAAGACTGAAGGTAAAAATTTTACAATAGTATTTACAAATGCTGAGAACAACAGAAGTTTTAATAGAAATACTGAATCAGGAATAAAAGAGCTTGAATCATTAAAAGAAGAATTTCAAGTAAAAGATATAGCATATTTAAAACAAGTGCATAGTGATAAAATCTTAAAATACACATTGAATCAAAATAAATTTAATGAAAATGAAGGTGATGCAGTCATATCTGATGAAAAAGAAGTTATAATAGGGGTTTTTACTGCAGATTGTGTTCCTGTCATTCTTGTAGATGAAGAAAAAAGCGTTGCAGCAGCAATACATAGCGGATGGAGAGGAACTTTTGAATCAATAACATTGAAAACAGTAGAAAAAATGAAAAAAGAATATGGATGCAGAAGTGAAAATATAAAAGCATTTATAGGACCTCATATAAGAGAATGTTGTTATGAGGTATCACAAGAATTGAAGGATAAATTTATAGAAAAAAAGAATAAAATTGAACCATCAGTATTATTTAAAGATAAAAATTTAAATTTAGAAGTATGCATAGAAAAAGATTTAAAAGATGCTGGTTTAAAAGAAGAAAATATAAATAGTTTAGGTTTATGTACTTATTGCAGTAAAGAAATTAAACTTCATTCATATAGAAAATCAGAAGGTGCATATGGAAGAATGTTTGCTTTTATTATTTTACATTAGGAGGAATATTCGATGACTAGAGAAAAAATATTGATAGTTGATGATGAAGAACATATAGTAGAACTTTTAGATTTTAATCTAAAAAATGCAGGATATGAGACATTTACAGCTTCAGATGGCATTGAGGCTGTAAAAATAGCTGAAGAAGAAAAGCCGAGTCTGATTCTTCTTGATCTTATGCTGCCAGGAATGGATGGATTTGATGTGTGTAAGGAAATAAGAAAAAACAAAGAAATGAAAAATACATCTATAATAATGCTTACTGCAAAGGGAGAAGAACTTGATAAAATACTTGGACTTGAGCTTGGAGCTGATGATTATATAACTAAACCATTTTCAGTAAGAGAACTTCTTGCAAGAGTAAAAGCTGTATTGAGAAGGACGTCAGTTTCTAATATTCAGGAAAGTGATATCTATGAATCTAAAACTTTAAAAGTGGATTTTGAACGTCACGAAGTGATTGTAAATGGCGAAAAAGTTGATCTTACATTGAAAGAATTTGAACTTCTGCATATACTTATAAAAAATAAAGGAAAGATACTTAAGAGAGAAATGCTTTTAGATAAGATATGGGGATATGAATATATTGGAGAAACAAGAACAGTTGATGTTCATATAAGATATCTTAGAAAGAAAATTGAAGAGGATGATAAAAATCCAAGATTTATAGAAACTATAAGAGGAGTAGGATATAGGTTTAATCCTATCTAAAATTATGAAGAATAAAATATTAAGTCTTGTTATAATAACTGTTTTATCTGCAATATTGATAGTAACATCTTTGTTTACAATTGTTACTAATATGGAACAGATAAGAAGTGCAAAGGATTCTCTCAGAAGTATTAATTTTTTAATTTCTCAATCTGGAAGTGATATTGAGGAAAAAATAAAACAATGTGATAATATCAGAATTGATGATATGAAAATAAGATTTACACTTATAAGAATGGATGGATCTGTATTATATGATAGTGAAAGCAATACAGAAGAAAATCATAAAGACAGGGAAGAAGTGAAACAAGCTATTCAGTATGGTGAAGGATATGTAAGCAGATACAGTGAAACTATGAGCTTGAACTATATATATTATGCCACAAAAATAAATGACAATTTAATAATAAGAAGTTCTGTACCAGTAAATACTATAAGGATGATGCAGCAAGAAAAAATAAAATACTATCTACCACTAGTGCTTATTACAGTAATTTTTTCTGTGTTATTTGCATTAAGGATGATAAGAAAGATTGTTGAACCTGTAAAAGAATTGGAAAGTGTAACATTAAAAATGACTAATGGAGACTATAAAATAAGGGCTAAAGTAAATGGAAATGATGAGCTTGGAACTTTAAGCAGAAGTTTTAATAATATGGCTGATGAATTGCAGAATAAAATTCAGGAAGTTATAAACAATCAAACTAAATTAGAAGCTATATTTAATAGTATGGATAGTGGAATTGTTGCAGTAGATAATGAAAATAAAGTTATTTCAATTAATCCAGCAGCAGAACTTCTTTTAGGAATAAAGAAAAATATTAGTGGTGAAAAATTGACAGATTATATTACAGATCATGAAATAATTGATTTTTTAGAAAATGCAGAAGAACAGGACAAAGAAATAACTATACTTCATCCAATAGAAAGAAATATTAAAATAAAAAAATCTGAAATGTTGGACAAGAAGGTTAATTTAGGAATGGTAATAAGTTTTCAAGATATAACCGACATGAAAAGGGTTGAACTTATGAGAAGTCAGTTTGTTGCTAATGTATCTCATGAACTTAAGACTCCTTTGACATCTATTAAAGGGTTTGCTGAAACATTAAAAATTGTTGAAGACAGTGCAACAAGAGAAAAATTTTTAAATATTATAAATAAAGAAGCTGAAAGGCTGACAAGACTTATCAATGACATACTTGTATTATCTAACATTGAAAGTAATCTTGTATCAGATGTTGAAGAATTTAGACCTGGAGTTGTTATTGAGGAAGTGGCTAATATGTTGAAAAAAACTGCAAAAATTAGAAATGTAGATATTGAATTTCAAGATGACAGCAGTGAATGTATATTAGGTGATAAAGATAAATTTTATCAGCTTGCATTAAATCTTATTGAAAATGCTGTTAAATATTCAAAAGGAAAGGACAGCTATGTAAAGATAACAAGTTATAATGAAGCTGGATATTATTATCTTATAGTAAAAGATAATGGGATTGGAATACCAAAGAAAGATGTATCTCGTATTTTTGAAAGATTTTATAGAGTTGATAAATCAAGGAAAAAGGGAGGTACTGGTTTGGGGCTTGCTATTGTAAAACATATTGTTAAGATATTTAATGGTGAAATAAATGTAGATAGTGTATTTGGAGAAGGAACTACATTTGAAGTTAAAATTCCATATATATAATATTAAAATAGAGTGAATACATTAAGATAAATTCTGTAATGTTTCACTCTGCTTTAGTTTTTGGGAAAGTGTAAAAATGCTTAAAACTAAAATATAGATATAATGTATTATAATATTAAAATTATATGTAAATTTTGTTTTATACAGGTAAAAATATCGAAAATATTTCATGCTCCATTTTCAATTATACATTATTTAACTAATTATAGATGAGGAATGTGAGAGAACAAAAGAGTCATTTATGAAATGAATCTGATGCTAAATTATTTTTTTATATAAATGTTTTAATTTATATAAATTGCTGAATGAAAAAGAGTTTTCAAAAACACTATTTGACAGAAAATAACTTTTTATTACAATTAAGCATAAAAAATGTTGAAAAATATAGAATTATATGGTGTTCGTTATGGGAAGATAATATAAATTAATATTTAAGCAAAACTAAGGAAATTTGGTGACGCAAAGCTAAAGGGACTAAAATTAGTAAAATCATGTCAGCCAGCTGCCAAAGAGTAAATAATATTCTTTGAATTCGAGGTTAATAAAACTGTTTAAAAATTGAATCATAAAGAAGAGTATGTAATTTTAATGATTGGATGATATATTATACAGATTTATTTTAGATATAAAAAATAAGCTATAAGACTGATTTTATAAATTTTTAAAAATATATTTTAGGAGAAGATGTATGAATAAAAAATTAAAAATTTGTATCTCAGTAATTTTTAGTTTAGTATTAATAATTATATGTGGCGTGAATATTTATATAAAAAGAAATTCAACAGAATATTTATTAACGCAAAGTTTGAAGGAAAAAGTTCAAAATAAAGGACAATTAGACTATGATCAATTTCAAGAATATAAACAGAAAAATATAGATAAGATGAACAGCGGTGAAGAATTATCCGCGGAAGATTATTTTTTTATTTCTTATGGATACTATTTAGACAAAAACATGGAAGAAGTTAATGAATATAGTAATACTGCAAAATTAAAAAAAGATGAATTTAAAGATGATTTTGTAAAAACATATAATGAATTTTTAATAGCTTATTCAGATCTTTATTTAGGTAATGAAGATGAAACTATTGAAATAGTAAAAAAGTTTATGAGGAAAATACAATTAAAGATTGGAATAAAAATTATAAACTATTGTATTCATTTTCTCCACTGGTTATGAATACAGAATATCAGTATGAAATTATAATAAATGAATTTGAAAAATTACTACAATCTGAAGCTAAATTAGATGGTGAATGTATTGTTTTGCTTAAAGACACTTTAGCATCATTATATATGGAACATGGCAAATACGCAAAAAGTTTGGAAAATGACTTGGAAATAAAAGCTTTATTAGAATCAGAAAAAATTCAAAATGGTGATTTCTATATGGTTAGAGTATATGCAAATATGGCACTTGTTTATGAAATTTTAGGAGATTATGATAATGCTGAAAATTTATTTAAAGAAGGATTAAATTTAGATATAGAAGATAAAGAAAGTGAAAGATCCCAAAAATTCATTATGTTGAAAAATTTATTTGCGATATATATTTCCGATGATAATGATGAAAATAATATGAAAAAATTTGAAGAGCTATTAGATGAATATTCAGATTTTTTCAAAGATAGTGATGAACCATATTTTAATGAATTGTATAATATATGTTTGACAAATTATTACATAGGAAAATATGAAATGAGTGGAAAAACTACACAGGAATATCTAGAAAAAGCAGAAGAACATCTAAATTTGATTGATTTAAATCAAGTAGATCTTAATAATGGAAAATTAATTAGAATGGATATGGAATATGCAATAAATTATAATTATTTAAACTATTTAAAAGGAAATGTTGATGAGGCAATAGAAAATTTTAAAAATTTAATGAATTCTAATGATGATACTAAAGTTAAAAAATATGTATGCCAACGATTGTCAGAAATCTTCTCAAACAAAGGAGATTATGAATCAGCATATGAATATTCTAATGAATATTTGAAACTTTATAATGAAGAATCATTGCTCATAAACAAGGACTATTCTGATTATTCTATTCAAAAATATAATGATGAATTGCATTTAAGAGAAATGAATAAAAAAGTCTTACATGATTATATTAAAAAGTTTATTAATAAAGATAATGTGGTTATAAAAGATCAAGTTGTTTAAAATTTAGGTTAAATCTAAAAATTAACAGATATATTAAAAAGAATATTTAATAATGTAGAACTATTATATAAGAATTTTGATTAAGAAGTGTTAAATTACAGGTATTAACATAAGCTGAATTCAAGATTAATAACTTATATAATAGTTCTTTTTTGTTAATTACTATATAGCGTATGTTAAAATTTCTTAACATACATCTAATATAAGTTAACATGTACATAATAATTACTTAACTTATAAGGGGTATTATATAACTTGTAAGGAAGAAAGAAAATAAAAAATGTTTTACAAATATTTTTGTTCAGGGGGAACTACAATGAAAAGAAAATCTTTAAAATTATTAGCAAGCGCTTTATTAGTAACAGTAATGGGAGTGGGAATGCTTGGATGTGGAAGCAGCAGTGATGCTGGAAACGCTGCTGGAAATTCAACTGAAGGAACTAAGCAAGAACAAAAGCTTGAAGGATCAATAACAATAAGCGGATCTTCAGCATTGCTTCCATTAATGGAACAGTCAATTGAAAAGTTTAATGAAAAATATCCAGATGTTGAAATAAGTGCTCAAGCAGGTGGATCAGGAACTGGTCTTACTCAAGTATTAGATGGAACAGTAAATATCGGTAATTCAGATATATTTGCTGAAGATAAATTAGAAAAAGACCAAGCAAGCCAGTTGGTTGACCATAAGGTAGTTGCACAAGGATTTGCAGTTACAGTAAGCAAATCACTAGGAATAGACAGTTTAACAAAAGATCAGATTAAAGATATATTCTCAGGAAAAGTAACAAATTGGAACCAGATAACTAAAGCAGATGGAACTACAGGTCCCGATAAAGAAATATTTGTAGTTCATAGAAAGAGCGGATCAGGTACAAGAGCTACTTTTGAAGAAAAGATACTAGATGGAGATAAGAGTTTGGAAAATGATTCAATTGGTGTTATGCAGGATTCAAATGGAGCAGTATTGACAGCTATGAAACAGAATGATGGAGCAATAAGTTATTTAGGACTTGCTTATATGAATACAGATGAAGCTAAAGAAGCATTAACTATGGTAAGCATTGATGGAAAGAGTGCAGAAACAGCAAATATTTGTGATGGTTCATATCCTTTCTGGTCATGGGGACATATGTATACTAAAGGTGAACCTGATGAAGTTTCAAAAGCATTTATAGATTTTATATCAAGTGATGAAAATAAAGAAAGTTTAGAAAATTTAAGTTTCATTTCTGGTAATGAAATGAAAACAAAATAAATTAAAACTTTGGCTGGATGAAATATAAGTGCTTTGTAAAAAAGCACTTATATTTTTAATAAAGGAAAATCTTAAAAATAAATTATATTAAGGATGAGTAGAAATGGAAAAAAGAAGTTTTAAGGAAAGGCTGAAAAATGAATATATAGGTCAGGGATTTGCATGGGCTTGTGGAATATTAATAATTTTGATTACAATATCCATTATTATATTTATTGCATCTAAAGGAATTAGAATGTTTACGCAAGATGGATATAGCATAAAGGAGTTTTTATTTAAGGATAACTGGCAGCCAAGTCAGGAGACACCTTCCTTTGGAGCTTTAGCTTTCATTGCTGGCTCAACCATGGTATCAGTAGGAGCAATAGTAATAAGCGCTCCAATAGCAGTAAGTCTTGCCATATTTGTAAATGTTATTTCTAAAGGTTTTGGAAGCAAGATTATAAAACCATGTCTTGAAATTTTAGTTGGTATACCATCAGTTGTTTATGGCTGGGTAGGAATTTCTGTTTTAGTTCCCATAATAAAAAGTCATTTTGGAGGAGTTGGATATTCATTATTTGCAGGAATTCTTGTTCTTTCATTAATGATATTGCCTACAATTGCTACTTTAAGCATAGATGCCATAAAAACTATTCCTAAAGATCATATTGAAGCATCTTATGGACTTGGAGCAACAAGATGGCAGACCATATATAAGGTAATAGTACCAGGTGCAAAATCAGGAATACTTACAGGAATTGTCCTTGGAGTTGCAAGAGCTTTTGGAGAAGCACTAGCAGTTCAGATGGTAATAGGAAATACAGTAAAAATACCTGATAGTATTTTTGCTTCAATGTCCACATTGACAAGTGTTATAACTATGGACATGGCTAATACAGTTGCAGGAACATTATGGAATGATGCATTATGGTCATTAGCATTAATTCTGTTAATCATATCATTTGCATTTATATTATTAGTCAGATTTATTGGAAAGAGGTGCAGCAGATGATAAATTCAAAAAAGGCAGATAAGATTGCAACAGGTGTATTTTATACAATAAGCATATTTATAGTAGTGTTGCTTGGTGCATTTATTGCTTACATTTTATATAAAGGCGGAAGCATGTTAAAGCCATCATTTCTTTTTGGAAAGCCAAAAATATCAGGAGCTGGCGGTGGAATTGGACCTCAATTATTTAATTCCTTTTATATGCTTATAATATCACTTCTAATAACCATACCAATAGGAATTGGTTCTGGAATCTATTTAGCTGAATATGCTAAACAAGGACCTATAGTTAATTTTATAAGGATGTGTCTTGAAACAATGTCATCACTTCCTTCAATAGTAATTGGTATGTTTGGTTTACTGGTTTTTGTAAATATGGCAGGATGGGGGTATTCAATTTTAGCAGGAGCATTGTCAGTAAGTATCTTAAATATACCTTCAATGACAAGAATATCAGAAGATGCACTAAGAGCTGCAAGTAAGAGAGTGAAAGAAGCATCTCTTGGGCTTGGAGCTACTAAATGGCAGACTATAGTGAAGCTTACCCTTCCAACAGCTATGAGTGAAATAATAACTGGTATACTTCTTGCAGCAGGAAGAATATTTGGTGAAGCAGCAGCATTTTTATATACAGCAGGATTAAGTTCAAAGGCACTGGATTTTTCACAAATAAGTTTTGCAGGAGGCAAATCTGCTTTTTCATTATTCAGACCGGCAGAAACATTAGCTGTACACATATGGAAACTTAATTCAGAAGGTATAGTACCAGATGCAGCACAAATAGCAAATGGTACAGCAGCTGTACTTATAATTGCTGTTCTATTATTTAACATAATTGCAAAATTTGCAGGAAACAAATTAATGAAAGCTTATAGCGGCAAGTAGGAGGAAATTATGAGTATTATTGAAACTAAAAATTTAAATTTATATTATGGAGAGAAACAGGCTTTAAAAAGCATAGATATGAGTATAAATAAGAATGAGGTTACAGCTCTCATAGGACCATCAGGATGTGGTAAATCAACATTTTTAAGAACTATAAACAGAATGAATGATCTTATAGATATTGTAAAAATTGATGGAGAAGTATTATTTGAAGGAAAAGACATATATAAAGATTATGATGAAATACATTTAAGAAAAAGAATAGGTATGGTATTTCAAAGACCAAATCCATTTCCTATGTCTATTTACAACAATATAGCATATGGGCCTAAAATACATGGCATAACAAATAAAAAACAGCTTGATGAAATAGTTGAAAAGAGTTTAAGAGGAGCAGCTCTTTGGGATGAAACCAAGGACAGATTAAAAGATAATGCACTTGGAATGTCTGGAGGACAGCAGCAGAGATTGTGTATTGCAAGAACTCTTGCAGTTTCGCCAGAAGTTATATTGATGGATGAACCTACTTCAGCGCTAGATCCAATATCTACATCAAAAATGGAAGAACTTATGGATGAACTTAAAAAGAAATATACAGTAATAATAGTTACACATAACATGCAGCAGGCAGGAAGAATTGCAGATAAAACAGCATTTTTCTTAAATGGTGAAGTTGTTGAATTTGGAAAAACAGAAGATATATTTTACAATCCCAAAGATAAGAGGACAGAAGATTATATAACAGGAAGATTTGGCTAAGAAATGGAGGGAATATAGATGACTAGAGAATTACAAAATATAAGAGTTAAAAATATAGAAAAAGATATTATAACTATGTCTAATCTAGCTGAAAAACAATTATATGAGAGTATGCTGTGTTTAAAAAATTATGATTTGGACAAGATAGATTCTATAGTGAAAAATGATGACATAGTTGATGAAATGCAGAAAAAAATAGAGGATGAATGTGTGAAGTTTATTGCAACAGAACAGCCTTTAGCATCGGATTTAAGAAGGGTTTTTGCAGCTTCAAAAGTAGTTACTGATTTGGAAAGAATGGCTGACCATGCAGTAGATATCTGCAAACTCACAAAGAAAATAGGAAGAAATGTAAATGTGTTTAATGGAAGTCTGGATAATTTATGGGATATGGAAGCAAAAGTACGAATGATGATTAAATCTGCCACTGATGCCTATGTTCAAAATAATTCTAAAAATGCTTATAAGATTTGTGAAGAAGATGATAAAGTAGATGGATTATGCAGGCAGTTGTTTGAAGACATAATCAGGATAATAAAATCAAAAGAAGAGTTGGTTGGTGAAGGGGCGCAGTTATTATTTGTAATTAAATATCTTGAAAGAATAGCTGATCATGTTACAAATTTATGTGAATGGACAATATTTTCTAAAGATGGAGTTTATGTCGATCTTAATGAATAGAGAGTATATATATCATAGACATAAAATATTAATGTAGAAATAGTATACTGGATAAAACAAATGTATATTGTTTTATCCGGTATTTACATATTTATAAAGTAGATAAAAAGAAGGAGAAAAATATGTTTGGAGTAATAGATATTGGTTCTAATACCATAAGACTATCATTATATAAAAATGTAGATAATATTGTAGAGCCTATGATGAATAAAAAAAGAGTTGCAGGCCTTGCATCATATGTAGATGATAATAATATCATGACACAAAAAGGAATTGAAAAAGCAGTATCTGTATTAAATGAATACAATAAGGTTATAGAAGCAGTAGGTGTAAAGAAAGTATTTGTTTTTGCTACTGCATCTTTAAGAAATATAGATAATACAAAAGAAGTTTTAAAAACAATAGAAGAACAGACAGGCATGAATGTAAATGTTCTTTCAGGAGAAGAAGAAGGATATTATGATTTTGTTGGAGCTACACAAAAAACAAATATTGATGAAGGTATCATAATGGATATTGGAGGAGGCAGTACAGAATTAACATTTGTAAGAGATAAAAAAATTGAAAAAGTCGTGTCTATTCCAATGGGATCTTTGAATACATATAGAAAATATGTGAAAAATCTTATTCCAACTAAAAATGAAGAAAAGAAAATAAAACAGTCTATTGTAAATGAATTAGAAAAAATTACTCTTCCAGATATGGAATTTAAATATACTGAAGCTTATGGGATTGGAGGAAGCATAAGAGGGGCGTTTAAATTAAACAGGGATTTTTTTGAACTTGATAATAATGAACAGAGATTAGAAAGAAAAAGTATAAAAAGATTGATAAATATTTTTGAGGACAAGCCTCATATAGCTGTTTCAGAAATTTTAGAAGTTGTTCCAGACAGAATACACACAGTTTTGACTGGAATGATAATGTTGAAGACAATAATGAAATTCTATGGATGTAAGACTGTAGAATTATGTAAATGGGGAGTTCGAGAAGGATACCTTATAGACAATATTAAGAAAGAAAAAAAATATATTAAAGAAGATGCAAATAAACAAAAAGTTAAAAGTGATATAGTGGAAAAAGAAACTGAATTGGAGAGAAAAGATACAAATTCAGATATAGCACAGAAAAATATTAATGAATTAAAGAATAGTGAAAAAAATAAAAAGATAGAAAAAAATAGTACTAAAGAATTAGGTGATAATGTTAAAAATCAAGAAAGTAATTCAGAAGTGCTAAAAGATAATATTAAGATAGTAAAGGATAATGGGAAAAAATAATAAACATAATTACAATTTTTTTAAGTGGAACCAATGAAGGGGGAACACATATGAGCAATGAAAAGAAAAAATATAAGTATACCCAAAATAGAGAATTATCATGGTTGAAATTCAACGAACGTGTATTAGAAGAAGGAGAGGATAAATCAGTTCCTCTTTTAGAAAGATTATCTTTTACATCAATTTTTATAAGCAATCTTGATGAATTTTTCATGATAAGAGTGGGAAGTTTGTGGGATTTATCTATTGTTGAACATGAAGCAATAGACAGCAGATCAGGAATGACTCCAAATGAACAATTAAACAAAATATATGAAGAAGTAAAGCCTCTATATAAGAAAAAAGACAGAATTTATTTTGATATAGAAGAAAACTTAAGAACATATGGAATACAATCATTATCTATGGATGAACTTACTATAGATGAAAAAAATTATATAGAGAAGTATTTTAATGCTAATATACTGCCAATATTATCACCTCAGATAATAGATACCCATCATCCATTTCCTCATCTTTTAAATAAGGTTATTCATATAGTGACTATTCTTAAAAATAAAGGAAAGAATGTATTTGGAATAATACCAATTCCATCAGCTTTACCAGAAGTGCTCTTTTTACCTGGAAATGAGATAAGATATATAAGTATTGAAAAGATTATTCTTGAATTTGCTCATGAAGTTTTTGATATGTATAACATAGCAGAAAAAAATTATATATGTGTTACGAGAAATGCAGATGTAACTGCTGATGATGAAGCTTATGATGTAAATGAGGATTTTAGATATATGATGAAGAAAGCGTTGTCTAAACGTCAGCGTTTAGGAGTAGTCAGAGTTGAAGTTGGTCATCAGTTGAGTAAAAAATTTGAAGAGTTTTTCTGTGAAAAATTTGATATAACCAAGAAACAGATATTTTGTACAAAATCTCCAATGAAAATAGATTACATTGGAATGATAAAAAATAAATTATCTCTTTCTTTAAAAATGGAATTATTGTATACAAAGTTTACTCCACAAAAATCATGTGATTTAATTGCAGATAAAACAATTGCAGAACAAGCAGAAAATAAAGATCTGCTTCTTTCATATCCATTTTACAGTATGAAACCATTTTTAAATATGGTGAAGGAAGCAGCAAATGATTCATCTGTTGTATCAATAAAAATTTGTATATACAGACTTGCAAAGAAAGCCAGATTAGTAGAATATCTCTGCCAAGCAGCTGAAAATGGAAAAGATGTTACTGTAGTAATAGAATTGAGAGCACGATTTGATGAACAAAATAATATAGACTGGTCAGAGAGGCTGGAGGAATCTGGATGCAGGCTTATTTATGGATTTGAAGGATTTAAGGTTCACTCAAAAATATGTCTTATAACAAGACAGGAGGAAGATACAATAAAATATCTCACTCTTGTAAGTACAGGAAATTTTAATGAAAAAACAGCAGAATTATATACAGATTTATCATTAATAACTTCTAATAAGATGATAGGAATTGATGCAGTGAATTTCTTTAAAAATATGGCGATTGCAAATTTAAATGGTTCCTATAATTTATTCTTAGTATCTCCTTTTCATTTAAAAAACAGAATAATATCAATGATAAGAAAGGAAATTGAGAAAAAAGATAAAGGTAGGATAATAATAAAATTAAATTCAATAACAGATGTTGACATAATTAAAGAACTTTCAAAAGCATCTTGTGCTGGAGTAAAAATAGATCTTATTGTAAGAGGAATATGTAGTATCATTCCAGGAATTGATAAGTATACGGAAAATATAAGAGTAATAAGTATAGTTGGAAGATTTTTGGAACATTCAAGGATTTACAGCTTTGGAGAAGGCGATGAACAAAAAATGTACATATCATCTGCAGATTTTATGACAAGAAATACAGAAAAAAGAGTTGAAATAGCATGCCCTATCTTGGATGAGGGTGTAAAATCAAAAATTAATTCAATTATAGAAATTATATTAAAGGATAATGTAAAAGCACGTCAGCTTACTAGTGATGGAACATATGTAAAAAGATCTATTGCTGGAAGATTGATAGATAGTCAAGAGGAACTGATGAAACAAAGTCTCTATAATTCAAATATATCAGAAATATTAAATCCAAAGTATCAGGAAATTGGATAAATATTATATTGAAAATCTCCATGTTTTACTATTTTATAAGGTTCATTTTTAAAGAGGACTTTTAAATAACATGGAGATTTTATTTTTGAATAAAATTAGATTTATATGGAAAAGATAGCAACTGATAATATAGTAGTTTTTTTACGAAAGCAATATAAACATACAAGTAATTCTGTTGACTTAACCTATTTCATAATGTAATATAACAAAAGATAGTATGTTATAATTAAAATATAGTAATGTGAAATAAAAATAATATACTTGTTTCTATTAATGGTAATAAATAAAAAGGCATAATAGATTAAGGAACATAAGAAAATTTGTTCAAAAAACAATAGATATAAGGAGGAAAAATTATGGCAAAACCTATAGTTGCTATGGTTGGAAGACCAAATGTTGGTAAGTCAACATTATTTAACAGACTGGCAGGAAAGAGAATTTCTATAGTTCAAGATACACCTGGTGTTACAAGAGATAGAGTTTATGCAGAAGCTGAATGGCTTAACCATACATTTACAATGATTGATACAGGTGGTATTGAACCTGAAAGAAATGATATAATAATGAAGCAGATGAGAAGACAGGCAAATATAGCAATAGAGACAGCCGATGTTATAGTATTTATTGTTGATGGTAAAGAAGGATTGACAGCTGCTGACCATGAAGTTGCAACAATGCTTAGGAAGAGTAAAAAACCTGTAGTTTTAGTCGTTAATAAAGTGGATTCATTAAAAGAAGAAGATAATGCATGGGAATTTTATAATTTAGGAATAGGTGATCCAATTACAATATCAGCTTCACAGGGATTAGGACTTGGAGATATGCTTGATAAAGTTGTTGAAAATTTTGATGAATCCATATATGAACAGGATGAAGATGAATTTGTAAGAATAGCTATGATTGGTAAACCTAATGTAGGTAAATCATCACTCATAAATAAACTTTTAGGTGAAGAAAGGGTTATAGTTTCAGAAGTGGCAGGAACTACAAGAGATGCTATTGACAGTGAACTTGAAACTGAAGAAGGCAAGTTTATACTTATAGATACAGCAGGTCTTAGAAGAAAAAGTAAAGTAAAAGAAGAAATTGAAAGATATAGTGTTGTAAGAACATATGCTGCAATTGAAAGAGCTGATGTATGTATATTAATGATAGATGCGACAGAAGGAATAACTGAACAGGATGAAAAGATAATAGGATATGCTCATGAAATGAGAAAAGCTATTATGGTTATAGTAAATAAATGGGATCTTGTTGAAAAAGATGATAAGACATTAGACAACTTTAAGAGGGATTTACAAAGCAAGCTTAAGTTTATAAATTACGCAGAATATCTATTTATATCTGCATTGACAGGACAAAGAACTCATAAGGTTTTACAAATGGCTAAAAAATGTTATGATAACTATAATAAGAGAGTTTCAACAGGAATACTTAATGATGTAATAAGTAAAGCAGTTCTTATGAAAGAACCACCAGTTGTAGGTCTTAAGAGAATGAAGATTTATTATGCAACTCAGGTTGCAACAAGACCACCAAAGTTTGTATTCTTTGTAAATGATGCAGAAGCAAGACACTTCTCATATGAAAGATATATTGAAAATCAACTAAGAGATAGTTTTGATTTTAAGGGGACTGGTATACAAATAGAGTATAGACAAAGAAAGGAATAATTGTATGAGCAGAGTTACTTTTCTTGGCGGAGGAAGTTTTGGTACAGCATTAGCTGTACTGCTTGCAGAAAAAAATAATATTGTTAACATATACAATAGAGATAAAACTGTTGTTGATGAAATTAATATTAAAAGAACGAATGAAAAGTACATCAAAAATATAATAATTCCAGATAAGGTTACAGCTTTTGGAGATGTAAAAGAAGCAGTTGAAGGTGCAGATTATATAGTATTGTCTGTGCCTTCACATGTAATTCGAGGTATGTGCAAAAATCTTAAAGGAAATATTCCAGATAACATACCTATAATTTCTATTGCTAAAGGAATTGAAGAAGATAGTGATGAAAGATTATCAATTGTAATTAAAGAAGAATTGAATAATCCGGTAGTTGTTTTGTCTGGTCCAAGTCATGCGGAAGAAATTGCTATGAAACTTCCAACAACTCTTGTGAGTACATCTGAAGATATGAAGTATGCTTTTGAGGTACAGGATTTATTTATGACTCCTAACCTAAGAATATATACTAATGATGATATAATAGGCGTGGAAATTGGAGGAGCTGTTAAAAATATAATAGCTCTTGCAGCTGGAATTCTTGATGGACTTGGTTATGGTGATAACACAAAAGCAGCACTTATGACAAGAGGAATGAAAGAAATAAGCAGGATAGGAATGGCACTAGGTGGAAGAGCTGAAACTTTTTATGGTCTTACAGGAATGGGAGATTTGATAGTAACATGTACATCAAAACATTCTAGAAATAGAAGAGCAGGAATATTGATAGGAAAGGGCAAATCTTTAGACGATACATTAGAAGAAGTAGGAATGGTTGTTGAAGGTGTTAAGGCCTGCAGGGCATTCTATCAATTGAAAGAAAAGATGGGAATATCGATGCCTATAACTGATGGATTATATAAAGTATTGTTTGAAAAACAGAATCCCAAAAAAGTAATTGATAATCTTATGATTAGAGATAAAAAAAGTGAGTTATTTTAATTGAATTTAGAATTTATCGGAGATGAAGAGTCTGAAAGTATTTGAAATAAGATATTTTATTTCAAATATCTTCAGGCTTAATTTTTTGCTTAAAATAAATATAAATTGATAGATATGCTTCTTATTGTTACGAAGTATTAAGTGAAGGTGCTTGAATTTGTAATATATTACAGGGAAGGAATTTGATTATGAAAATAAATGAAGAAAATTTTATAGGTCAGTTGAGAAGAAAAAATGAACGGGCCATGGATTATGTCATAGACACTTATGGATGTATTATTAAATCAGTGGTGAAGAAACATCTATATAATCTGACAAGTGTTCAGGAAGAATGCATAAATGATGTATTATTAGCGATTTGGAATAATATTGATTCTTTTAATGAAGAAAGAAGCAGTTTTAAAAACTGGATAATAGGAATATCCAAATTTAAATCCATTGATTATAAAAGAAAATATTTAAGAGATTTAGAAAATTCCAATATAGATGATATGTATATAGCGGATAATGATTTTACAGAAGAAATATTGCAAAACGAACTCAGCATAGAGATGACAGAACTGATGAATTGTTTGAATAAAAAAGACAGGGAAATATTTCATAAACTTTATGTTGAAGAAAGAGATATGAATGAAGTTAGTGAAGATACAGGGATAAAGAGAGAAATTATATACAACAGAATTTCACGTGCTAAAAAGAGATTAAGGAATATTTTTCGATTGAATGAAAATGGAGGAATAAAATATGAAAAATAATATCTATGAAATGCTTAATGAAGCAAAATTTGATGAAGCTGATTATGAGTTTGAACCTCTTAATGATCTTGAAAAAAAGAAGTTTAAGAAAAATATAAAGAAATTAGTATGTGGAAAGAATAATAAAAAGAAATATAAGAATACAGCAGCTGCAGCTATTATTTCATTCATATGTATTGGAACAGTAGGATTATCTACTCAGGCTGGAGCAGAAGTTATGATGATGGTAAAAGAAAATATTGAATCTGCTTTGAATATTGAAAAGAATATAGATGATTATAAGACAGTAGTAAATAAAAGTGTAACGGACAAAGGCATTACAATTCAGCTTAATGAAGTTATATTGGACGAAAGAGAGCTTATAATATCTACCAATATAAGTTCAGATAAAACTTTAAATGATAATGAAGTTTATGATGAAGATAAAACTATATATATAAATAATAAAAAAGTAAAATTTACAGGACAAAGTGGTTCAATTGGAAAAATAGATGATAAGACAAGTCAAAGCGTTTTGATGTATGATCTGGATAATGTTGATGAAAAAGATCTTGACGGAGATTTGGATATAAAAATTGTTTATTCTAAAGTAAGCATAAATCATAGTGATACAGTAAGAGGAAAATGGGTTTTTGAATTTAAAGCTAACAAAGATATGCTTATGAAAAATACAAATAAAATCAAGTTAGATTATAGTTTTTCACTTGATAATGGAGAAAAGGTGACTCTAGAAAAATATAAGAGCAATGATATTGGGCAGAATATTTATGCTGAAGTAGAAGGGGATAATGAAAATGAAAGTTATGATATTCAATTGAGAGGAACTGATGATTTAAATAATGAAGTTATATTTTATATATCAAGAGGAAGAAAAGGATATTTAGATTTTAAATATGATAATTTTGATAAAAATATAGATGATAATGCGAAAATATTAACACTTGCACCATACGCAGTTAAGATGCCGAAGACTAATGGTAAAATGCCGGATGAGAGTGAATATATGAAAGTTGGAGAAGAATTTACTATAGATTTATCTCAAGATAAATAGAATTTATTTAATAAAAGATGGTATTTTTAATAAAGTTAATTTATAGAAAATACTGTCTTTTTTCATATTCTGATTTTTACTAGTCCATATTAATCAAAGTATGCATAATCTATATAGAATGTATATATTGCATGTAAACTTATAAACATCAGGTCTGAAATAAGTAATTTATAAATACATTAATGTGTATATTTCCGAATTCTATAGAATATATATATATTGGTAAAAAGAATATGGGAGGGAAATCATGTGGAGAATTTTAACATATACAAAGATATAGCAGATAGAACGCAAGGGGACATATATGTTGGTGTTGTTGGACCTGTAAGAACAGGAAAATCCACCTTCATAAAGAAGTTCATGGACTTGATGGTCATACCAAAGATAGACAATACTTATAAAAAAGAGAGGGCTAAAGATGAACTTCCACAAAGCGGTTCAGGAAAAAGCATTCATACAACTGAACCTAAATTTGTACCTAATGAAGCAGTAGAAATAACTTTAGATGATGAAATAAAATTTAAAGTGAGAATGGTAGATTGCGTAGGATATATAGTAAAAAGTGCACTTGGATATATGGATGGAGAAGAAAGTAAGATGGTTCATACACCATGGTATGATTATGAAATACCATTTGAAGATGCAGCAGAGATTGGAACTAGAAAGGTTATTGATGATCATTCTACAATAGGCCTTGTTGTGACTACTGATGGAACTATTACAGGAATAGACAGGGAAGATTATGTAGAAGCTGAAGAAAGAGTTGTCTCAGAACTCCAGTCTTTGAATAAACCATTCATTATCATACTCAATACTATAAAACCTAATTCTCAGGAAACAAAGAGTTTGAAAATTGAACTGGAGGCAAAGTATAATGTTACAGTTCAGATAATGGATGTTTACAACATGGGAGAAGAAGATATTGGAGAATTATTTAAATCTGTACTAAAGGAATTCCCAGTAAAAGAAATAGATATAGATATGCCTGAATGGCTTGAAAAATTAGATGCAGGCCATTGGCTAAAGAAGGATTTTTTCAACATAATTATGGACATGTGTCAGGATGTTTCTAAAATAAGGGATATTAAATATTGCCTTAATAATTTTGAAGATGAAGATTTTATGGGAAGTGCTGTTATAAAAGAAGTCAATCTTGGAAATGGAATGGCCAAAGTACTTATGAAACCTAGAGATGGAATTTTTTATAAGGTTTTAAGTGAAATATGTAATCTTGAAGTTGGTTCAGAGAGTGATCTTTTGGGAATCATAAAAGATTTGACTCATGCAAAATGTGAATATGATAAAGTAAAGGAAGCATTAGATGAAGTTAAAGAAACAGGTTATGGACTTGTAGCTCCACAGCTTTCTGAGATGAAATTTGAAGAGCCTGAAATTGTAAGACAAGGAAGTAAATTTGGTGTTAAATTAAAAGCAAGTGCTCCGAGCCTTCATTTGATTAAATGCGATGTTAAAACAGAAATAAGTCCTATAATGGGATCTGAAAAAGAATCAGAAGAACTTGTAAAAGGACTTCTTGATCAATTTGAAACTGATCCTGCACAGCTTTGGCAGAGCAATATGTTTGGAAAATCATTAGAGGTATTGGTCAAAGAAGGATTACAGAATAAATTATATAAGATGCCAGAAGATGTACAAGTCAAAATTCAGAAGACTCTTCAAAAGATAATTAATGAAGGAAATGGAGGATTGATCTGCATAATATTATAATATATTTTATTCATGTCTGTTTTTTAGACTTAAATCTATATCTATTGAAGTTTGAAAAATAGTTAATGAGAATATATATTTAAGACCTGATTTTGTATTTTACACATAAATTAAAAAATAAGCTGATATATTTGTGTATTGGCTTATTTTTATAATTATGGCTTATGGTTTTCTTATTCAAAAAAACATATATGTTCTGAACAATGAAACTACATAGTAATCAAAAAAGTCTTGAAATCATCAGTTGTTGTAAATTAACAATTATATATTGCAGATTGTAACACATACACATAAGTTGATAGTCAGATTACATATACTTATCATTTTATTGATCAGGTAGAAAAAAACGTTATATTGATATATAATGAAAGAAAGGATGTAAATGAGGGGTATTATGAGAAGTGATTATAAGGCTTATAAGAAAGTTGGCAAAATTAAGGAATCTATAAGTGCAAACCTAGGACTCAATATATCAAGAGTTGTTTATGCCTCTCCGGGTGTTATAAATCATATAAAAAAAAGACATGGAAAGCAGTTCACAAAAAGGGTTAAGGACAATATAATAGATATTGTTGAAAGAATAATCAAAGAACCTGATTATGTAGGAATAGAGTATGATGGTAAAAAAGCTCAAGCAATAGAGTTAGTTAAAAAAATTGATAATATTATAATTTTTTTATGTCTGGAGATTGATTTAGAAGATGAATATATATATGTGGCAACAATGTATCCATTAACACCATCTAAATTAAAAACAAGATTATATACAAGACGACTTGTAAAAATAGAAGATATTGAAATTGAGGAAAATATATTGTAATATATTTTTTGTTGGAATTGATTTTTTGAGGTGAGAAAAGGCTCCTCACGCGCTATGAATTTAGTAATCAGAGATGCAGGATACGCCGACCTGCCAAAAAAGATATAAAAAACTCTTAGATTTAATCTAAGGGTTTTTTGTTGTGGCCGTCACGAAATAAAATTATTATATACTACTATTTAGAAATAGTGTTTTTTATTATATTACAATTTATGATTATAATATATATTGAAAGATAAAAATTTATTTTAATAATATGAAAAGAATTTTGAAAATATCTTATCATTAATTGCAAAATATATAAAACAAAGCAATTATAAAATTAGACTTAAAATATTATAAGTTTAATAAAAATACAAAAGATGTATGGAGGAATAATATGAAAAAAATAGCAGTGGTATTCAATGGAGGAACTATATCAATGAAAATTGATGAAAGGATAAAAGCTGCAGTTCCAAGCCTTAGTGGTGAAGATATTATGGCAATGGTGACTGGAATTGAAGAATTTGCAGAAATAGAAAGTTATAATTTTTCAAGTTTGCCTTCACCTTACATGACACCAAAGCTTATGTGTGAATTGTCAAAGCAAATTCAGGGACTTTTAGATAGAGAGGATATAACAGGTGTTGTAGTGACTCATGGAACAGATACTCTTGAAGAGAGTGCTTATTTTTTAGATCTTACACTTAATAGCTCAAAGCCTGTAGTTGTAACAGGAGCTATGAGAAGCAGTTCTGAATTAGGATATGATGGACCGTTTAATCTTGCATCTTCAATATGCACCGCAATATCAGAAGATTCAAAAAATAGAGGGGTTCTTGTGTGTTTTAATGGAGAACTTCATAGTGCATCTGAAGTTACAAAGAGAAATTCTATGGCATTAAATGCTTTTAGCACTCCTAATTTTGGACCTATAGGTATAGTAGATAATAATAGAGTAATTTTTTACAGAAATAATCCTAAGTCCATTCACATGAAAATAGAATCAGTTGAAAAAGATGTTGCAATAATAAAATGCAGTGCAGGAAGTGATTCGAGATTTATAGATTTTTCTATTGAAGAAGGATTTAAGGGAATAATAATAGAAGCACTAGGAAGAGGAAATGTACCTCCTGCTATGGTTGAAGGAATAAAGAGAGCTGTTATGAAGAATATACCAGTAGTTATAGTATCAAGATGTTTTGAAGGAAGAGTATTTGAGTCTTATGGATATGAAGGAGGAGGAAAAGAGCTTAAAGAGATAGGCTGTATCTTTGGAGATGTATTGACGAGCCAAAAAGCTAGGATAAAACTTATAGCAGCAATAAACTATAGTGATGATATAGATAAAATAAAAGAGATTTTTCAATTTAATATTATTTGATAAAATATAATTTTTATGATAAAACTTATGATGTAGAGATATATATTGATGTCAATATATATCTCTATTTTGATGTGATTATAAATAAGAACAAATAAGGAAAAGTCAAAGAAAAATATTCGTTATAAAAAGAACTATATAGTGATAATAATTGACAATGTTCGACTGAAAATGTATAATAATATTCGGAAAATATAATTTTTATAACATAGAAAGGACAAGTATAGAATTTTTTGTAAATAATATGAAATATATAGGATATGAATAATTATTTTAGTATTTAAGTTTAGGAGTGTATAAGATGCAGAAATTAAATGAACAGAAGAAAGTTTTTGAAATATTTTCTAACAAAAATGTAGATTTTAAGAAAGAAATTATAGCAGGAATAACTACATTTCTTACTATGGCTTATATTATAGCTGTAAATCCTAATATTTTGGGAACTGATGGAATAGGAATGGATAAAGGTGCATTAGTTACATCAACATGTCTGGCAGCTGCATTTGCGAGTATAATTATGGGTGTTTATGCCAATCTTCCATTTGTATTAGCTTCAGGAATGGGACTTAATGCATATTTTGCATATTCAGTAGTTCTTGGTAAAGGAGTATCATGGAACGTAGCATTAACTGCTGTGTTTGTTGAAGGAATTATATTTATATTGATGTCATTATTTAAAGTAAGGGAAGCTGTGGTTAATGCAATTCCAGTGAATATGAAACATGCTGTAACAGCTGGAATAGGCTTGTTTATTGCATTTATAGGTCTTACAGGAAGTGGACTTGTTGTGGCTGATGAATCAACATATCTTGCATTAGGTAATTTTGCATTACCAACAGCATTGATTGCATTTATAGGTGTGATAATTATTGCAGTACTTGATAAAAAAGGAACAAAAGCATCTATTTTAATAGGTATAGTAGTAAGCACATTATTGGCATGGGGATATGCTGTTATCAATCCTGAAAATGCAGCAGCACTCGGAATTTATCTTCCAGAAGGAATTTTTAAATTTGAAAGTATTGCTCCAATTGCTGGTAAGATAGACTTGGCATATGTGCTTCATCCAAGCAATATAATGAATTTTATTGTAATTGTATGTACGTTTTTATTTGTTGATTTTTTTGATACAGTTGGAACATTAGTGGGAGTATGTTCAAGAGCAGGAATGCTTGATGAGGATGGAAAAGTGCCTAATGCAGGAAAAGCTTTAATGTCAGATGCTATTGGTACTACTGTAGGTGCATGTTTAGGTGTTTCTACAGTAACAACTTATGTTGAAAGTTCTACAGGTGTAGCAGCAGGTGGAAGAACTGGATGGACAGCAGTTACATCAGGAATTTTATTTTTAATAGCGATGTTTTTTTCACCAATATTCATTGCAATTCCATCATGTGCAACAGCACCAGCTCTTATATATGTGGGATATTTAATGCTTGGAGCAGTTAAAAATATAGATTTTAATGAGATAACAGAAGGTCTTCCAGCATTTATAACAATTGCTATGATGCCTCTTACTTACAGTATAGGAGATGGCCTTACTATAGGAGTAATTGCTTATGTTTTAATAAATGTATTATATAATTTCTTCTTTTCTAAAAAAGATGAAAAGAAAAAAGTTTCAATTGTTATGATTATATTAGCAATTGTGTTTATAATAAAATTGTTTTTACTAAAATAAAATCGAATAAGTGTTTTATTGTATAGGAAGATTTTTAAATAATTCATTTATTGCATTTAAATAAATACATTGAGGTTTTTGTATTGAGGGTTCAGATAATAATGTCTGAATAGTTCTGATTCACAAATGTGAAAATTAAATACAAGAGCCTCTTTTTTATAGATCTAATTAATGATAAAAAATATCGTTCTTAGAAAATGCATAGTAAGATGCAGATAGTTAAAAAAATATAAATGTTAATAAATTGTGAACAAAATATTGACAGGAAAATACTCTTAGATATATCATAAGTTCAGTAATAGAAATAGTAATTGCAAAAGGAGGTGTATAGATTTGATTAAAAGTATGACTAGTTTTGGTAGAGCTCAGAGTGAAGAAGGAAAAGATATGTGTTTTTCCATAGAAATGAAAAGTGTAAATCACAGATATCTTGATATAAATATAAGGATGCCTAAAACAATGCTTTCTTTGGAAGAAAAAATAAGAAATATAATAAGCAGAAGACTTAATAGAGGAAAAGTTGATGTTTTTATTAATTATAAAAATTATTTGAGCAATTCAGGAAAAGCAGTATTGAATTTAGAACTTGCAAAAGATTACTATAATTGTCTTAAAGAAATAGCAAATAATCTGGAGGTTATTGATGATATATCAGCAACAAAAATAGCAAGATTTCCTGATGTGATTACAATACAGGAACCTGAGGAAAATCTTGATGATATATTTGCTGAAATTGCACCATTAGTGGAATCAGCACTGAATTTAATGGAAGACATGAGAATAAGAGAAGGTGAAAAACTAAAAGACGATATTCTTATAAAGCTTGAATCCATAGAAAATGATGTTGATAAACTTGAAAAGTTAGCAGATCTTGTTCCAAGCAATTATAAAAAGAAACTTGAAGAAAGATTGGATGATTTACTTTCAGGAGTTGATATTGATGAAAGCAGAATAGCCCTTGAAGTTGCTATATTTTCTGATAAAGCTGCTGTTGATGAAGAAATAACAAGACTTAAAAGTCATTTAAGCCAGGTGAGAAGCACATTATGTCTTGAGGAACCAATAGGAAGAAAACTTGATTTTATAATTCAGGAAATGAATAGAGAAGCAAATACTATAGCATCAAAATCAAGTGATATAAATATGACAAACATAGTTATAGAAATAAAGAATACATTAGAAAAAATAAGAGAACAGATTCAAAATATAGAATAAATTAGGAGGGCAGAGTATGGGAATCAAATTAATAAACATAGGATTTGGAAATATTGTTTCTGCTAATAGATTAGTTGCCATTGTAAGTCCAGAATCGGCGCCGATTAAAAGAATCATTCAAGAAGCAAGAGACAGAGGCATGCTTATTGATGCTACCTATGGAAGAAGAACAAGAGCTGTTATAATAACTGATAGTGATCATGTTATATTATCAGCAGTTCAGCCAGAGACAGTTGCTCATAGATTAGCAACAAAAGATGATATAGTTGATGAGGATGATGAATAATGAATAATAAAGGCAGAGGATTATTAATAGTTATTTCAGGACCATCTGGTGCTGGAAAAGGTACTATATGTAAAAGTTTTTTAGAAAGAAATCCTGAAGTAGCAATATCAGTATCTGCAACAACAAGATCTCCAAGGCAGGGAGAAGTTGAAGGCGTAAATTATTATTTTATGTCAAAAGATCAGTTTAAGAAAAAAATTAATGATAATGATTTTCTTGAATATGCAGAAGTTTATGATAATTTTTATGGTACACCTAAGTCTAATGTAGAAAAATTACTTGAAGAAGGTAAGGATGTTATATTAGAAATTGACATTCAGGGTGCATTAAAAGTCAAAGAAAATACAGAAGAAGGGGTGTTTATATTTATACTTCCTCCATCAATGGAAGAATTGAAGGCAAGAATAATAAAAAGAGGAAGCGAAACACCAGAATCTTTAATGAAAAGATTCAAATCAGCATATAAAGAAATTAACTTTATATCAAGATATAATTATGCTGTTGTAAATGATGAAGTTGAAACAGCAGTAGAAAAGCTTGAAGCTATTATTGGAGCTGAAAAGTGCAGAGTAGATAGAATAAAACATAGTATATTAGATTCAAAGGAGGGTATTATTCATGAACAACTCTATGATTAATCCATCAGTAGTAGATTTATTACAAAAAACAAAGGACAGATATTCTTTAGTAATTTTAACTTCCAAAAGAGCAAGACAAATAATTGATGGCTCAAAACCTCAAGTTGATGCACATTCAAATAAACCATTAACAATTGCTATACATGAAGTTAATGAAAACGCTATTAATTTTCAAGTGGTAGATGAAGAAGAAGGTTCAAAATAGTATGAAAAAAAATGTTGTACTTGGGGTGAGTGGAGGTATTGCAGTATATAAAGC
This sequence comes from uncultured Clostridium sp., assembly GCF_934754915.1. Lineage (GTDB taxonomy): Bacteria > Bacillota > Clostridia > Clostridiales > Clostridiaceae > Clostridium. The sequence continues at coordinate 13,212 of NZ_CAKVKB010000002.1, read as the reverse complement.
ATTAGAAATAACAAGTCTTCTTATAAAGAAAAACATTAATGTTAATGTTATTATGACAGAAAATGCAACTAAATTTGTATCTCCTCTTTCATTTCAATCATTAAGTCAGAATCAGGTTGCATGTGATACATTTGAAGAGCCTAAGGTGTGGGAAATTCAGCATATAAGTCTTGCTGATAAAGCTGATGTATTTTTAGTAGCACCTGCAACTGCAAATATTATAGGAAAAGTTGCTAATGGTATAGCAGATGATATGCTTTCAACTACTATTATGGCTACTAGAGCAAAAGTTATTTTTGCACCAGCTATGAACACAAAAATGTATGAAAATCCAATTGTTCAGGAAAACATAAAAAAGCTTAAATCACTAGGGTATGAATTTGTTGATCCTGCTGAAGGAAGACTTGCATGTGGAGATGTTGGCAAAGGAAAGCTTGAAAGACCAGAAATAATAGTAGATAAAGTTTTAATGGAACTTAATGAAAAAAAGGATTTAATAAACAAAAATGTAGTAGTTACTGCAGGACCAACAATAGCACCTATTGATCCAGTACGATTTATTACAAATAGATCAAGTGGTAAAATGGGATATGCAATAGCTAGAGAAGCAAGAAACAGGGGTGCTAATGTAACTCTTATAAGTGGTCCTACTAATTTAGAAATTCCTAAGGGAATAAATGCAATAAAAGTTTCAACTAACACAGAAATGAGAGAAGCAGTCTTGAATGCTTTTGAATCTGCAGATATAGTAGTAAAATCAGCTGCTGTAGCTGATTATAAACCTGAATCATATAGTGAACAGAAGATTAAAAAAGGGCATGGCAGCTGGTCTCTTGAACTTATAAGAGATAATGATATTCTTATGGAACTTGGAAGCATTAAAAAAAATCAGATTCTTGTAGGGTTTGCTGCAGAAAGTCAGAATTTGAAAGAAAATGCATTAACAAAAATGAAAAAGAAAAATCTTGATTTTATAGTAGCTAATGATATAATTTCTAAAGATACCGGATTTGCAAGCGAAGACAATAAAGTGATTATTTTATCTAAAGATAATGAAGAAATATGTTTAGATAAAATGAGTAAGGAAAAGATTGCAGAAAATTTATTTGATGTGATAATAAAGAAGCGCTAGATTGCGCTTCTTTATTTATTGTAATATACTATATTAATGCTTAATAAATTATGACTAATGAATTAGTCTTAGAAAAGGGGCATGATGTAATATGTATGCTGAAATTGTAATAAACAGCGATGCCTTAGAAGTTGATAGACTTTTTACGTACAAAGTTCCAGATGAATTTTTAGATAAAATTTATGCAGGACATAGAGTTATAGTACCATTTGGAATGGGAAATAAGAAAATAGAAGGTTTTGTTTACTCAATTACAACAGATGAAGTAAAAATTAATTACAGAGTAAAAAAAATAGTGAATTTGTGCGATGAGTATCCAATACTTACAATTGACAATCTTAAATTGGTAGATTTTTTGAGAAAAAAATATTTATGTAGATATATAGATGCAATAAGATTAATGATACCTGTAGGAATAATGAAGGGATCTTCAAATAAAAAGAAGAAAGTTATATGTATTAATAAGAAAGTCGATTGCGAAGAAATGAAAGAAAATCAGAGCAGACTTTATAAATATATATGTGAAAATGATGGAATTTATACTAAAGCTGATATTACCAGAGATAAAATGTATTCCTTATATACATTGAATAAAATGATTGATCAAGGTATTTTTAAGGTAGAGGATAAAGTAGTATTCAGATATAATAGAAAAATATATGATATAGATAAAAAGAAAGAACTTAATTTTGAACAGAAAAAATGTGTTGATACCATATTAAATGGAGATAATCTTATATATCTTATTAAAGGTGTTACAGGATCAGGAAAGACAGAAGTTTATATGAACCTTGTTGAGCATACTTTAAATGAAGGAAAAAGTGCAGTTGTACTCGTACCTGAAATTTCTCTTACTCCACAGATGATAGAAAGATTTAAAGGGAGATTTGGTGAAAATGTTGCATTATTTCACAGCAGGCTTTCAGATGGAGAAAGATTTGATGAATGGTATAGAATAAAAGAAGGAAAAGCGAAGCTTGCAATAGGTGCAAGAAGTGCGTTATTTCTTCCTATGGATGACTTGGGACTTATAGTTGTTGATGAGGAGCATGAAAATACTTATAAATCAGATCAAAATCCTAAATATCATATACGAGAAGTAAGTGAATATCTCTGCAAATTGAAAAATTGCAAGCTGGTTCTCGGCTCAGCAACACCTAGTATAGAGAGTTATTATAAAGCTCTCAGTGGCGAATATAAGCTTATAGAGATGAATAAGAGAGTTAATGAAATGGGAATGCCGCATATGGAAATTGTGGATATGAGAGAAGAACTGAAAAATAGAAATTTATCTTTATTTAGTCAAACACTCTATAATGCTATAAACGATACATTAAAGAAAAAAAAGCAGACAATACTTTTTTTGAATAGAAGGGGATATTCAACTTTTATTTCATGCAGAAGCTGTGGTTATGTGTTTAAATGCCCTGAATGCGATGTTTCTATGACATATCATAATAATGGATATCTTGTCTGTCATTATTGTGGAAGAGCGGAAAAGGTAAGAAAAATATGTCCCAAGTGTCAAAGTAAATATGTAAAGTTTTTTGGAGCGGGGACTGAAAGAGTTGAGATGGAAGTTAAGAAATACTTTCCTAAAGCAAGAGTTTTACGAATGGATGTGGATACAACAAGACATAAGGGCTCACATGAATCTATATATAATTCCTTTAAAAATGAAGAAGCTGATATTCTTGTAGGGACTCAGATGGTTTCAAAAGGTTTGGATTTTAAAAATGTAACTCTTGTGGGAGTTCTTGCAGCAGATATATCATTAAATGTGCCAGACTATAGAGCAGCAGAAAGAACATATCAGATAATAACTCAGGTGGCAGGAAGAGCTGGAAGAGGAAGTGATGAAGGAAAAGTTATAGTCCAGAGCTATACACCAGAACATTATAGTTTAAATTATGCAAAAGAAGGAAACTATGAAGGACTTTTTAAAGAGGAAATAAAGTTAAGAAGGTTGATGGGAAATCCGCCTTTTGGTAAAATATTATTAATTAATGGTTCTTCAAAATATGAGGAAAAATTAAAGAAATTTATGAATAATCTGCATGAGAATTTGAAAGAACTAATAATAGATGATTTGACTATGTTAGGACCAGTTCCATGCATAATAACAAAGCTAAAAGAAAATTATAGATGGCAGATAATAATAAAAGGCAATTTTAATGATGAGTTTAGTGAAAAAATTAAAGATACTCTTTATCAATTAAATAAGAGTGTATATAATGAAATAAGGGTTAGTATAGATATTAATCCTAATAATATGACCTAGGGGGAATTAGAAAAATGGCGTTAAGAAATATAAGAAAATATGGTGATGATATATTAAGAAAAAAATGCAGAGAAGTTGAAGAAATAGATAAAAGAACTTTAGTACTTATAAAAGATATGTTTGATACAATGTATGATGCAGATGGTGTTGGTCTTGCAGGTCCTCAAGTTGGAGTGCTCAAGAGATTGTTTGTAATTGATATTGGAGAAGGTCCATTAGTATTTGTAAATCCAGAGATACTTGAAACAAGCGGAAAACAAATTGATGAAGAAGGATGTTTAAGTCTTCCAGGAGAAATGGAAGAGGTTATGAGACCAAATTATGTAAGAGCTAGAGCATTAAATGAAAAAGGCGAAGAATTTGAAATAGAGGCAGAAGGCCTTTTAGCTAGAGCTATTTTACATGAATATGATCATTTAAATGGAACTTTATTTATAGATAGAGTTAAAAGATAATAAAAATTAAAACCTAGGAGGATAGATAATGAATATAGTATTTATGGGTACTCCTGATTTTGCAGTTCCTTCATTAAAAAAACTTATAGAAAAACATAATGTAATGGCAATATTGACTCAGCCTGATAAACCAAAAGGAAGAGGAAAGAAGATGGCTTATTCAGATGTTAAAGAAGAAGGATTGAAACATGATATACCAATATATCAGCCTGTGAAGCTTAAAGAAGATAGAGAACTTATAGAAAAATTAAAAGAAATGAATCCAGATTTTATGATTGTAGTTGCATTTGGGCAGATTCTTACAAAAGAAGTATTGGATATACCTAAATACGGATGTATAAATCTTCATGGATCATTGCTTCCTATGTATAGAGGTGCAGCACCAATAAACTGGGCAATAATAAATGGAGAAAAGGTTTCTGGAAATACTACAATGCTTATGGATGTAGGATTGGATACAGGAGATATGCTTCTTAAAGATGAAGTTGAAATTTCAAATGATATGACAGCAGGAGAACTTTACGATATATTAAAAGAAAGAGGAAGCAGTCTTTTATTAGAAACAATTGATGGTATTGTTAATAATACAATAGTTCCAGAAAAGCAGAATGGTGAAACTTTTTATGCTAAAATGTTAAACAAAGATATTGCAGCTGTCTCATGGGATGAATCGGCAGAAAAAATACATAATCTTATAAGAGGATTAAATCCATGGCCAATTGCTTACACTAATTATAAAGAAGAAAGAATGAAAATATTTGAAAGTGAAGTTTTAAATGAAAAAACTTTAGAAGTTCCAGGAACTATAATTGAAGTGAGCAAAAAGGGAATGAAAGTTGCATGCAGAAATTCTGTTCTTCTTGTTAAAAAGGTGCAATTTCCTAATAAGAAGCCATTGACAATAGCTGAATATATTAATGGTCATGAAATTAAAGAAAATGTAATTTTAGGATGATTAGAACAAATATATGCTGCAGATAGATTTTTATAAGAAATTTATGATATGATTTGTTATGGAATATATATTGCAGTATATATTTATTATAACAGCCTTTTACATAATCAGATAAAATACAGATACTATTTTTGGCAGATAACTGTTTTGAAATATATGATGAAATATATTAATATAACAAAGTCTTACAGAATACGGCTAATAATTTGAAGGCTGTGGAATTGTGATTTATTCATAATTTATATATAGAATTAAAAAAAAGAGGTAGCGTATGAGTTGTAGAAAACTAGCAGTAAAAATATTAAATAGAGTTTTAAATGAAGGAGCATATTCAAATATAATCCTTTCAAAAGAATTAAATGAAGTAGAATTAAATGATAAAGATAAAGCATTGCTTACAGAAATTGTATATGGTGTTTTGAGAAGAAAAAAAACATTAGATATTATAATTGCAAATTTTGTTAAAGACATCAAGATAATGGATAAAAACGTACTTAATATTTTAAGAGTTGCCATATACCAAATGAATTTCTTAGATAAAATACCTACTTATGCAGCGTGTAATGAAGCTGTAGAAGAAGCAAAAGAAATATCAGAAAGTGACAGCAAGCTTGTTAATGGAATATTGAGAAGTTTTACTAAAAATCCAGATGATATCAATGTGCCTGGAAATAGAATAGATGAATATGCATATAAATTTTCATTTGAACCTTGGATGATAAGACTTTTAATTAAACAATATGGTGAAAATGCAGCTAAGAAAATAATGTCTGGATTAAATAGTGTACCAAAGGTAAGTATAAGAGTAAATGAATTAAATTCTGATTATGATGAAGTATATGAAAAACTTGAAGAAATGGAATATGAAATATCTGAAGGAGTAATCTGTCCAGAAGCTATAAATATAAAAGGCGGAAAATCAATAGAAAATAATCCATTATTTAAGGAAGGAAAAATAACTGTACAGGATGAGAGTGCTATGCTTGTTGCTCCACTTTTAGATTTGGAAGAAGGAATGACAGTGATTGATTTATGTAGCGCACCAGGTGGAAAAACTACACATGCAGCAGAGATATTAGGAAATACAGGAAAAGTTCTTGCTTTTGATCTTCATGAATCCAAAATTGGATTAATTAAAGAAAATTGTGAAAGATTAGGTATAACTAATGTTGTAGCTTGTGCTGGTGATGCAACAAAACTTAATGCTGATTTGGTTGCTTCAAGTGATAGGGTTCTTATAGATGTGCCATGTTCAGGACTTGGGATAATAAGAAAGAAACCAGAAATAAAATGGAATAAGAAGAGAAATGATTTAAGAGAAATAATACCAGTTCAAAGAGAAATAATGGATAATGCATGGCAATATTTAAAGCAAGGAGGAGTTATGATTTACTCTACTTGTACATTAAATAAAGAAGAAAATGAAGAAAATATTGAATGGTTCCTTAATACTCATAAAGATTGTCAAGTTAAAAAAATATTTGTTGGAAAACAAGATAATCTTATATATAGCAGAGAAGGATTTTTAACAATAATGCCAAATGAAAATATGGATGGATTCTTCATAGCAAAATTAGAAAAAAGATAATAGTAGGTGGATAAATGAACAATTTACTAGATTATACTTTAGAAGAACTTAAAGTATGGATGAAGGAAAATGGTGAAAGTGCATTTAGGGGAAAACAGATATTATCGTGGATTTACAAAGGGGTTATGGATTTTGAAGGTATGAAAAACATACCTAAATCCCTAATTAATAAATTAAAAGAAAATTTTACAATCACAATACCTGAAATTATAGAAGTATATAAATCAGAGTTAGATGGTACAGAAAAATTTCTGCTTGGTTTTCCAGATGGAAATCTTATTGAAAGTGTGCTTATGAAATATAAGCATGGAAATTCTATTTGTATATCTACACAGGTAGGATGCAGAATGGGGTGTAAATTCTGTGCGTCTACAATAGAAGGACGTGTAAGAAATTTAACTGCTGGAGAAATATTATCAGAAGTAATTGCTGTACAAAATTATATAGGTGAAAGAATATCTAACATTGTTTTAATGGGAAGTGGAGAACCACTTGATAATTATGACAATGTAATGAAATTTTTAGAAGTCGTTTCAGCAGATTATGGATTGAACATAGGTCAGAGACATATAACATTGTCTACATGTGGTATTGTTCCTAAGATTTATGAACTTGCTGATAAAGAATTAAGTATAACTCTTGCTATTTCATTACATGCATTTAATGATGAAAAAAGAAAAGAGATAATGCCTATTGCAAATAAATACAAGATAAATGAAGTCCTGGAAGCCTGTAGGTATTATTTGAAAAAGACTAATCGCAGAATTACATTTGAATATGCATTGGTTAAGGGTGTTAATGATGGCAAGGAAGATGCAAAAGCATTAGGACAATTATTAAGAGGAATGTTATGTCATGTGAATTTAATTCCTGTTAATGAAATAAAAGAAAATACTTTTAAAAGATCATCCAAAAAAACTATAGATGATTTTTCAGAAATATTGAAGAACAATGGGATAGAAGTTACTACTAGACGTGAGATGGGCAGTGACATAAATGCAGCATGTGGACAACTCAGAAGAAGCTACATTGAAACCCAGAGGATAGGGGGCAGATAAATTGGTTGGCTTAGTAAGTGACGTGGGACTAAAGCGTAAATTAAATGAAGATTCTGCATTATATTTAGAAAAAGAAAAATTTAAAATATATGTTGTTGCAGATGGTATGGGAGGTCATAATGCTGGAGAAGTTGCGAGTAAAATGGCTGTAGAACATATTATAAAATATATAGATGAAAATTATTCTTTGGAAAATGAAGAGTTTTTAATATCAAGAGCTATAAAAAGTGCAAATGAGGAAATTCACAAATTTTCAGAAACAAATGATAATTTAAAAGGAATGGGAACAACAGTAACAGCATGTTTTGTTACAGAAAAATTTGTTTATGTTGCAAATGTTGGAGACAGTTGTTGCATGGGATTTAAGAATGGAAGATTAAAGAAGATAACAAAAGACCATTCTTTAGTTCAAGAGCTTTTAGATAGTGGAACTATAAGTGAAACTGAAGCTGTGAATCATCCTAAGAAAAATATTATTACTAGAGCTTTAGGAACTAGCAGTGATGTTAAAGTAGATGTGTTCAGATTTGATGTTAATAAATATGATTCATTTATGTTGTGTTCAGATGGACTTACAAATGAAGTTACGAAGGATGAAATTTTAGAAATTTTTAATTCGGAAAATGATTATACAACCATGGCAGACAATCTGGTTGACCTGGCGAAAGAAAAAGGCGGAAGGGATAATATAACAGTATTGTTGTTTGGAGGAGAGATGTAGAGATGAATGGAATTGTGCTTGGTAACAGATATGAGTTACTGGAGAAAATAGGCGAAGGAGGAATGTCTGAAGTATTTAAAGCAAGATGTAATAAGCTGAACAGATTTGTAGCAGTAAAGATCCTTAAAAGTGAATTTTGCAATAATCCTGAAATTGTTGAAAAATTTAAAGGTGAAGCTACAGCTATTGCAACTTTATCAGATAATAATATAGTTAACATACTTGATGTTGGAACTCAAGATGGGATAAATTACATTGTAATGGAATATGTAAAGGGCAAAACATTAAAAGATGTTATAAGACAGGTTGGGAAGATGAATTATGAAACTGGTATTTCTGTAGCAATACAGATTGCTAGAGCGTTAGATTGTGCACACAGAAATAAGATAATTCATAGAGATGTAAAACCACAAAATATATTGGTGACAGAAGACGGTGTAATGAAAGTTACTGATTTTGGCATTGCTAAATCGTCCACATCTTCTACAATAACAAATACAAGTACTATTATGGGATCAGCTCATTATCTTTCTCCAGAACAGGCAAAGGGCAGTTTTATAGACTGTAGAACAGATTTATATTCATTAGGTGTTGTATTATATGAAATGGTTACTGGAACTGTACCATTTCAGGCTGACAGTGCTGTGGCAATAGCGTTAAAACATATTCAAGAAGAACCAATACCACCTAAGCAACTTAATTCAAAAATACCAGATAGTTTAAATAAACTTATTTTAAAGGCTATGGAAAAAGAACCTAGCAAAAGGTATCAAAGTGCTAAAGAAATGATTGCAGATCTTCAGAAGATTAAAGAAAATCCAAATGCACGTATTGATGATGATGAAAATGATGATGAACATACAATAATAATGTCTGCTGTTACAGAAGAAATAGCCAAACAGAAAGAATTTAAGAAAAACGATAATAATTCAGATGATGATTATGATGATTACGATGATGACTATTATTATGATGATGACGATGATGATGGTGAGTTTGGAAGAAAAGGGAAAAGTGCCAAGATTAAAAAAATTGTTATAGGAGTAGCTTGCGCTGTAGTATTAATACTATTAGGAGCAGGTGTATATGGTTTATCTGGAGTGTTTAAGGGAGGCAAAGAAATAGAAGTGCCTAATCTTGTTGGCATGGATATTGATAAAGCTAAATCAACTCTTGAAGGATTAAATTTAACTTTAGTTGAAGCTGGAGAAGAAACAAGTACAGAATATCCAGAAGGAACTATAATGCAAATGAATCCAGAAGCAGGAACTAAAGTAAAAGAAAATAGTGAAGTAAGAGTTATAGTAAGTGGTGGCGAAAATAAATTGAAAATGCCTGATTTATTAGAATATGATCTTGACAAAGCTAAAGAAATATTAAGTTCATATGGATTAAAAATTTCAAATACAAGTGAAGCATATAGTGATGATGTAGCTAAAGGTGAGATAATAAGTCAAGTTCCAGCGAAAGATACAGAAATTACAAAAGATGCAGAGATTTCAGTTGTTATAAGTTTAGGTTCAAAAATAAAATATACAACAGTTCCTGGAGTTTCAGGATTGAAATCAGAAGATGCACAAAGTAAATTAAGCAACAATGGATTGAATGTTTCTGTTACCTCTAAAGAAACAAATAACAAAAGTGAAGATGGAATTGTTTTAAGTCAGTCTTATGGAGAAGGCGCTACAGTAAAATCGGGAACAACAGTTACAATTACTGTAGGTCAGTATGTTGAAAAGAAAGAAGAACCAGCACAAAATAATCAAAACACAACTAATAAACCAGAAGATAATAAAAATAATGGAAATGGAACAACAAATAATTCCTCAAATTCAAATGGAAATAATAATGGAGGAAATTCGCATACTCAGGAGCCTAATTCAGGAAACAATCAAGATAAGCAACCTGAGGGTCCATGGGATGAAGCAGCAGATAAAGAAACAAGTGCAAATGAAAATGGAAACTCACCTAGTAAGCAATAGCCTGAAAGAATAATTGTACAATTTAATGAGAAAAATAAATTATAAAGGAGAGGTTTTATTAATACCTCTCCTCTTATAATATTTATTAAAGAAAATTTTAATGGAGGAATAATATGAATGGAAAGATAATAAAAGGAATTGGAGGTTTCTATTATATTAAAACTGAAGAAGGATTAATAGAATGTAAAGCTAGGGGAAAATTTAGACATAAAGATATAAAACCTATGGTTGGAGATAATGTTACTATAAAAATAGAAAAGGGAAAGGGCGTTATTGAAGAAATACATAAAAGAACATCAGAGCTTATAAGACCTACAGTTGCTAATGTATCTTTGGCATTTATTGTCTTTGCAGTTAAAAATCCAGATATAAATTTTGATCTTTTAAATAAATTCTTAGTTTTATGTGAATATAATAGTATTGAAGTTGTAGTATGTTTGAATAAAATAGATTTAGTTTCAGAAGAAGAACGTGAAGATATAAAGAAAAAAATAAATGATATAGGTTATGAAGTTTTGTTTATAAATGCAAAAGCAGGAGTAGGGATAGATAGACTAAAAGAAAAGATGAAAGGAAATATAACCGTATTTTGTGGCCCTTCAGGAGCTGGAAAATCTACTTTAACTAATAAACTTGCAGATAGAGAACATATGGAAACTGGAACTGTAAGTGAAAAGCTGGGAAGAGGTAGACATACTACAAGGCATAGTGAACTTATTGAAGTAGCAGATGGGTATATAGTAGATACTCCAGGATTTTCTACTTTAGAAATAAAAGATTTGATGGATAAAAATTCATTAAAATATTGTTTTCCTGAATTTACTGAGTATAATGATAATTGTAAATACAGAGGCTGTTTGCATTACAAAGAGCCAAAATGTTCATTAAAAGATGCAGTTGAAGAGGGGAAAGTAAATAAGTACAGATATGATTTTTATATTAAATCATTAGAAGAGATAATGGAGGAGGAAAAAAATAAATGGTAAAAATTTCACCATCAATATTATCAGCAGATTTTTCTAAATTGGGAGAGGATATAAAGGCAGTAGACAAAGGAGGAGCAGAGTTTATTCATATAGATGTAATGGATGGGTCTTTTGTTCCAAACATATCTTTTGGTTTTCCTATAATGAAATCTATAAGAAAACTTACTGACAAGGTATTTGATGTACATTTAATGATAGATAATCCATCAAATTATATTGATGATTTTATAGAAGCGGGAGCGGATCTGATAACTGTTCATTATGAAGCAGACAGACATATAGATAGAACTATAAATTATATAAAATCAAAGGGAAAGATGGCCGGTATTGCGTTAAATCCAGGTACTCCGGTAAGTGTATTAAAAAATCTTATATCAAATCTTGATATGGTTTTGATAATGTCTGTAAATCCAGGGTTTGGAGGACAAAAATTTATTACATACTCTATTGATAAAATTAAAGAAGTAAAAGAACTTAGTGAAAAGTTAAATCCAGAACTTTTAATAGAAGTTGATGGAGGAGTTGGAAGCGGCAATGCTAAAAAAATAATTGAAGCTGGAGCTAATGTTCTTGTTGCAGGTTCAGCAGTATTTAATGGTGGAAATATAGAAGAAAATATTAAATCTTTGAGGGGGTAATGTTATTGAAAGCTCTCATCGTAGCTGGAGGAAACAGACCTTCAGAAGCATTGCTAAAATCTTATATAGAAGATGTGGATATTATTGTTGGAGCAGATAAAGGAAGCGAATATCTATATGACTATAATATTATGCCTGATTTGATTCTTGGAGATTTTGATTCTATTGATAGAAATAAATTGAAGATTATAGAAAATAAAAATGTTGAGATTATAAAATTCCCGCCTGAAAAAGATTATACAGATACTGAAATTGCAGTTATGGAAGCTGTAAAAAGAGGTGCTGATACAATATATCTTTTTGCAGCAATAGGAACAAGAGCAGATCATACATTAGGAAACATAGGGTTGATGCTTAAAGCCAGGAAAGAAGGCATATCTATAATAATGGTTGATGATCATAATAAAATGTATCTTTCAGAAAAAAATATGATTTTAAATGGAAAACCTGGTGAAACAATATCGTTTCATGCATTAAGCGAAGTTGTTAAAGGATTTAAAATACGAGGAGCAAAATATAATCTTGACAGTTATGATATGCATCTCCTTGATCCGAGAGCAGTATGTAATGAATTTCTTGATACACCTATAAATATAAGTTATGAAAATGGAGAATTATTAATAATTCATTCAGTCGATTAAAAAAGTAGGAACATATTTCACTTCTTTTGAATATTAATATAATAAGGTATAAAAATTAATATTTGATGGGAGGATTTAAATATGAAAATAATCGCTGTTAAACTGCCAAAATTCTTTTCTAATATAATAAAGTTTTTTAGAAGGAAAAAATAGAGTATACATAAAATAGCTCTAAGAGTGTAGAAAATATAAATTGAATGAACTGTCATACGAAGGTTATAGCCATAGTGTTATTTGTAATTCTGGAGAGTTAATAAGTAGTTTGTGACTTAACCTTTGTGGACAGTTTTATTTATTTTAGAAAGAAATTGAATTTGAATAAAGATATAATCTTTGTTGACGATAATATAAATGAGATATTTTGTAAATTAAGCCAATTACAGAATATATTATTTATAATATATTAGAAAGAGATGATATAATGAGCAGTATTTTATCTGTTAACAATTTTGGATTTAATGATTATTCGTTAAAATCAGAAAATGCTAAAAAGAAAAAAATGATGAGCAGACAGAAAATACAAAGGAAAAGGAAAAACAAATTATAACTATACAGGAAGGAAAGTTTTATGCTAAATATCTTGTAGATGATGATGGAAACAAGATTTTGCTATTTAAAGTCCCTGTGAAAGAAGAAAATGTTGAGGATTCAGGAATTTTCAAGAATAAGGGATTTGAACAATACAGTAAAATATTAGATGAATTCAATAAAAATATAAGAAATGCATATGATGAAATAAAAGATAAAAAAGATGAAATTAAAGATATGCTTAAGA
>NZ_CAKVKB010000001.1 GCF_934754915.1 uncultured Clostridium sp. | reverse complement strand
ATTAAGATTCGCTATCAGAGAAGGTGGAAGAACTGTAGGTTCAGGAGTTGTTACTAAGATAGTTGAATAGTAGTAAACATTTTTAATGTAAAAGCAGGGAAATATCCCTGCTTTTTTTACGTCTGTGTATAAATATGTATAGTGTAATAAATTAGATAAATTTATTGAAAATTTTAAAAATTAAGAATTTTTATTAAAAATTAGTGTAAAAACAATATTATTATTAAAATGAAATTGTTATATTTATAGAATTCATAAAAAGAAGCATAACTTAATTTTATGATTGAAATAAGAAAATATAGATGATAAAATATAAGAAGTGTGTGAAAAAAATATGAAATCGCAGATAAATGTCTAAAACAAAAATTATTATAGAATAAATTTTGCTTATTATGATGAAAAAAAGGACGAAATTTTTAAAAGAATATATTGAAATTTTCATAATATAACATTACAATAATAAAAGTGAATTCAAGTAGATAGTTGATTTTTCAAACATAAAAAATCAAAAAAAACTTGAAAAAAATAAAAAATAATAGTATAATAAAGAAGTTGCATAGCATACAGCGAAGATTCAAGAGGTTGCCGGACTTCCGGGGAATTCTTGATGAGTAAGTTTGGATCTAGAATCCGACGACAGGGCTTGTAAATTTAATCGGGTACTTATGAAACACCTGGAACAGTTTACAGATAACCGCTGTTGTGCGTTACGAAGTAAAACGTACATAAAAGGAGGGAAATGAAATGTCAAAGCAAAAAATAAGAATAAGATTAAAAGCTTTTGATCACACAATATTAGATCAATCTGCTGAAAAAATCGTTGAAACTGCAAAAACTTCAGGAGCTAAGGTTGTAGGGCCAGTACCACTACCAACTGAAAAAGATGTTGTTACAATATTAAGAGCGGTTCACAAATACAAAGATTCAAGAGAACAATTTGAAATCAGAACTCATAAGAGATTAATCGACATCGTTAATCCATCACCAAAAACTGTTGATGCTTTAATGAGATTAAATCTTCCAGCTGGTGTTGATATAGAAATCAAACTATAATACTGGAAATTATTTAAAACGACTATTTATGATTGCGTACAATCCGCTAATTAGTTTGGGAGGTGTAAATACATGAAAAAAGCTATAATAGGTAAGAAAATAGGAATGACTCAAATTTTCGATGAAAATGGTAAAGTAGTTCCTGTAACTGTAGTAGAAGCTGGCCCATGTGTTGTTGTTCAAAAGAAGACATTAGAAAATGATGGTTATGAAGCAATACAAGTTGGTTTCGAAGAAATAAGAGAAAAATTAGCTAATAAGCCTAAAAAAGGTCAATTTGCTAAAGCAGGAGTTTCTGTAAGAAGAACTCTTAAAGAATTCAGATTAGAAGATGCAGCTTCTTATGAAGTTGGTCAAGAAATAAAAGCTGATGTATTTGAAGCAGGAGATAAGGTAGATGTATCTGCAGTATCAAAAGGAAAGGGATTCCAAGGAGCTATTAAGAGATGGAACCAACAAAGAGGACCAATGACTCACGGTTCTAAGTTCCACAGAGCACCAGGTTCTATGGGAGCTTCATCAGATCCATCAAGAACATTCAAGAACAAGAGAATGCCAGGACATATGGGATCTGTTAATACAACAGTACTTAATTTACAAGTAGTTAAAGTAATAGCTGAAAAGAATTTAATACTAATCAAGGGTGGTATCCCAGGACCTAACAAAGGTACAGTAGTAATTAAAAATACAGTTAGAGCTTAATTTAACGAAGAAAGGAGGAAATTAGAATGCCTACAGTAGGAGTATATAATATAGAAGGAAAAAAAGTTTCAGATATGGAACTTAACGAAAGCGTATTCGCAACTGAAGTTAACCAATATGCATTACACCAAGTAGTAGTTGCATTATTAGCTAACAAGAGACAAGGAACTCAATCAACTAAGACTAGATCTGAAGTTAGAGGAGGCGGAATCAAGCCTTGGAGACAAAAAGGAACTGGAAGAGCAAGACAAGGTTCTATCAGAGCACCTCAATGGATCAAAGGTGGTATAGTATTCGCACCAAAGCCAAGAGATTACAGAGTTTCTACTCCAAAGAGTATGAGAAAGGTAGCTATGAAATCTGCTTTAACTAGCAAAGTTCAAGATAATGCTATGATCGTTCTTGAATCATTAAATTTCGAAGCTCCAAAAACTAAAAATGTAGTAGCAATGTTAAATGCTTTAGAAGCACCTAAGGCTTTAATCATCACTGCAGAATCAAATGAAGCTGTATACAAATCAGCTAGAAACATCCAAGGAGTAAGCGTTATTCCAGCAAACAACATCAATGTTTATGATTTATTAAAATATGATAAAGTAATCATGACTAAAGATGCTGTATCAAAAATTGAGGAGGTGTACGCATAATGAAATTAACAAGCCATGATATAATCAGAAAGCCAGTTATAACTGAAAAGACTATGGCATCTATGGCCGACAAAAAGTACACTTTCATAGTTCATGTTGATGCAAACAAATCTCAAATAAAGAGAGCTGTGGAAGAAGTATTCAACGTAACTGTTGAATCAGTTAATACTATAAACGGTATAGGAAAAACTAAGAGAATGGGCGTACATGTAGGAAAGAGAGCTGACTACAAGAAAGCTATCGTAACTTTAAAAGAAGATAGCAACGCAATCGAATTCTTCGAAGGAATGCAATAGTATTAAAATAAAGTAATTATTGGTGAATGATCACCAGAGAAGCTTAAAGAAGGAGGGAATTTTACAATGGCAGTTAAAAAGTTTAACCCTATAACACCATCAAGAAGACAAATGACTATGCCTACATTTGAAGAAATAACTTCACAATCACCAGAAAAGTCACTTCTTGTTGCTTTAAAGAGTAAAGCAGGTAGAAATGCTCAAGGTAAAATTACTGTTAGACATCGTGGTGGCGGTGCTAAGAGAAAATATAGAATAATAGATTTCAAAAGAAACAAGGATGATATTCCAGCAAAAGTTGCTACAATAGAATATGATCCAAACAGAACAGCATATATTGCTTTAGTTGTATATGCAGATGGAGAAAAGAGATATATCCTTGCACCAGCTGGATTAAAAGTTGGAGATGTAGTTGAATCAGGTGCAAACGCTGATATCAAGCCAGGTAATGCTCTTCCATTAAAGAATATACCAGTAGGTACAGTAATTCACAATATTGAATTACAAAGAGGAAAAGGCGGTCAATTAGTAAGAGCTGCAGGTAACTCAGCACAATTAATGGCTAAAGAAGGAGATTACGCTACTCTAAGATTACCATCAGGTGAAATGAGATACGTAAGAATCGAATGTAGAGCTACAATCGGAACACTTTCAAATGCTACTAACGATATTGTTAATATCGGTAAAGCAGGTAGAAAGAGACATATGGGATGGAGACCAACAGTAAGAGGTTCTGTTATGAACCCTAATGATCACCCTCATGGTGGTGGTGAAGGTAAATCACCAGTTGGTAGACCAAGTCCAGTTACTCCATGGGGTAAACCAGCACTTGGATATAAGACTAGAAAGACTAAGAAGTATTCTGATAGATTCATTATCAAAGATAGAAGAAAATAGTGTGAGGAGAATGAATTCTCTTCACTGCTAGGACTTCGTATTTATGAAGGGAGGCATATTTAGTGAGTAGATCAACAAAGAAAGCACCTTTTGTTCATGAAGGACTTTTCAAAAAGATAGAAGAAATGAACGCAAGCGGAGATAAAAAGGTTGTAAAGACTTGGTCAAGAAGTTCAACAATCTTCCCACAATTCATAGGACACACAATTGCAGTTCATGATGGAAGAAAACATGTACCTGTATATGTATCAGAAGATATGGTTGGCCATAAGTTAGGTGAATTCGTATTAACTAGAACTTACAAAGGTCACGACGATAAAACATCAAAGAGATAGCCTGGAAAGGAGGATCATTAAATGGAAGCTAGAGCTATAGCAAAATATGTTAGAATGTCTCCAACAAAGGTAGGAGTAGTTCTTGATTTAATAAGAGGAAAAAATGTTAATGAAGCTTTTGCTATTTTACAATACACTCCAAGAGAAGCAGCAGTAGTAATTAACAAAGTATTAAAATCAGCTGTTGCAAATGCAGAAAATAATTTAGAACTAAATGCTGATAATTTATATGTTTCTGAGTGTTTCGTAGGTCAAGGGTCAACTTTAAAGAGATTCCAACCACATGCACAAGGTAGAGCATTTAAAATATTAAAGAAAACAAGCAATATAACAGTAATTGTTAAAGAAAGAGCTTAGTTTATAGAAGGAGGGAAACGCAAGTGGGTCAAAAAGTAAATCCTCATGGCCTAAGAGTAGGTGTCATCAAAGAATGGGATGCAAAATGGTATGCTAATAAAAAGAATTTTGCAGACAATCTTGTAGAAGATAACAAGATTAGAAAATTTGTTAAAAAAGAACTATTCTCAGCTGGTATTTCTAAAATAGAAATCGAAAGAGCTGCTAAGAGAGTTAAATTAAACATATATACAGCTAAACCTGGAGTAATTATAGGAAAAGGTGGAGCTGGAATCGAAGCTTTAAAGAATAAGTTAACTTCATTCGTAAGCAACAAAAATGTTTTAATAAACATAGTTGAAGTTAAGAGTGCAGAAGCTGATGCACAATTAATGGCTGAAAACATTGCAGCACAATTAGAAAAGAGAATATCATTTAGAAGAGCTATGAAGCAAACAATGCAAAGAGCTATGAAACATGGTATTAAAGGTGTTAAAACTGCATGTTCAGGAAGATTAGGCGGAGCTGAAATCGCTAGAACTGAACAATACCATGAAGGAACAATTCCACTACAAACATTAAGAGCTGATATCGATTATGGATTTGCAGAAGCAGATACAACATACGGTAAAATCGGAGTTAAGGTTTGGGTATACAATGGAGAAGTTCTTCCAACTAAGAAAGTAGTAGAAAAGGAAGAGGCTGAAGCATAAGAAAGGAGGAATAAATTATGTTAATGCCTAAGAGGGTTAAACATCGTAAGGTACATCGTGGTAGAATGAAAGGTAAAGCTACTAGAGGTAATTTCTTAGCTTATGGAGATTACGGTATTCAAGCAACAACTTGCGGATGGATTACTAGTAACCAAATAGAATCTGCCAGAATTGCTATCAATAGATACATTAAAAGAGGAGGAAAACTTTGGATAAAGATTTTCCCAGATAAACCAGTTACAGTACAACCAGCTGGAACAAGAATGGGTTCCGGAAAAGGTTCACCAGAATACTGGGTAGCAGTAGTTAAACCAGGTAGAGTATTATTCGAATTATCTGGAGTTGCAGAAGAAACTGCAAGAGAAGCAATGAGACTTGCTTCACATAAACTTCCTGTAAAAACAAAGTTTGTTACAAAGAGAGATTTTGAGGAAATGGGTGGTGAAAGATAATGAAGGCTAGAGAATTAAAAGAATTAAAATCAAGCAATCCTCAAGAATTAGCAGTTAAGTTAGGAGATCTTAAAGCTGAATTATTTAACTTAAGATTTCAATTAGCTACAGGACAATTAGAAAATCCAATGAGAATAAGAGAAGTTAAGAAGTCTATAGCCCAAATAAAAACCATCTTAAGAGAAGAAGAATTAAGAGCATTGGAACAATAAGAGTTGGAAGGAGGTATTTCCTAATGGAAAGAGCTTTAAGAAAAAAGAGAATCGGTAGAGTTGTTTCTGATAAAATGGAAAAGACTATCGTAGTTGCAGTTGAAACTAAGGTAAGACATCCACTATACGGAAAAACTGTTAACAGAACTACTAAGTTCAAAGTTCATGATGAAAATAATGAAGCTAAAATTAATGATAGAGTATCAATAATGGAAACTAGACCTTTATCTAAAGATAAGAGATGGAGACTTGTTGAAATAATTGAAAAAGCTAAATAAGCGTTAAGGCTGAAAGGAGGGTAATTCAATGATACAACAACAAACATTATTAAAGGTTGCAGATAATTCAGGTGCAAAAGAAATTATGTGTATCAGAGTCTTAGGCGGATCTAAGAGAAAGTTTGGTAACATCGGTGATGTTATAGTAGCTAGCGTTAAAAGTGCAACACCAGGTGGAGTTGTTAAAAAAGGTGAAGTTGTAAAGGCTGTTGTAGTTAGATCAGTTAGAGGTGTAAGAAGAGCGGATGGTTCATACATCAAATTTGACGAAAACGCAGCAGTTATAATCAAAGAAGATAAGCAACCAAGAGGAACTCGTATTTTCGGACCTGTTGCTAGGGAGCTAAGAGATAAAGAATTTAATAAAATATTATCATTAGCACCAGAAGTTCTATAAGAGGAGGTGTCTAACTTGAAAATACATGTAAGAAAGAATGATACAGTTATTGTCGTTTCTGGTAAAGATAAAGGCAAGACTGGTGAAGTTTTAAAAGCATATCCAAAGACAGGAAAAGTTCTTGTTCAAGGAGTTAATATAGTAAAGAAACATCAAAAAGCTAACAGAAGTCAACTTGAAAGCGCTATAATTGAAAAAGAAGCAGCTATCAATAGTTCAAAAGTTATGTTATATTGTAACAAGTGCAAAAATGCAACTAGAATTAGTAACAAAATCTTAGAAGATGGTACTAAAGTTAGAGTTTGCAAAAAATGCGGAGAAACATTCTAATTTTTGAAAGGAGGTAACTAATATGACAAGACTTCAAGAAAAATACGTAAAAGAAGTAGTTCCAGCTATGATTGAAAAGTTCGGATACAAGAATATAATGGAAGTTCCAAAACTGGAAAAAATCGTAATCAACATGGGAGTTGGAGAAGCTAAAGAAAACCAAAAGGTTTTAGAATCAGCTGTTGCTGACTTAACTTTAATTGCAGGTCAAAAACCTATTTTAACTAGAGCTAAGAATTCAGTAGCTAACTTCAAAATTAGAGAAAACATGCCAATAGGATGTAAAGTTACTCTAAGAAAAGCTCAAATGTTCGAATTTGCTGATAAGTTAATGAATATTGCTTTACCAAGAGTTAGAGACTTCAGAGGAGTTTCAAGCAAAGCATTCGATGGTAGAGGAAACTATTCATTAGGAATTAAAGAACAATTAATATTCCCAGAAATCGAATATGATAAAATAGATAAAGTAAGAGGAATGGATGTAATCTTCGTAACATCAGCTAACACTGATGAAGAAGCTAGGGAATTATTAAGATTCCTTGGAATGCCATTTGCTCAATAATTAAGGAGGGAACACAATGGCACGTAAAGCTATTATTGAAAAGTGGAGCAAAACTCCTAAATATAAAACAAGAGCTTATACAAGATGTAGAATATGTGGAAGACCACATGCTGTATTAAAAAAATACGGAGTATGCCGTATTTGTTTCAGAGAACTTGCTTATAAGGGCGAAATTCCAGGTTGTAGAAAAGCATCTTGGTAATATAACGATTGTAACGAAAGGAGGCACATTAAATGGTTATGACAGATCCTATAGCAGATTTATTAACTCGTGTAAGAAATGCTAATGCTGTAAGACATGAAGTGGTAGAAGTACCTTCTTCAAACGTAAAGAAGGAAATTGCAAATATATTATTACAAGAGGGTTATATCAAAGAAATAAATGAATATAACGACGGTGTTGTTCCAATGTTAAGATTATCTCTTAAATATGGAGCTAACAAAGAAAGAGTTATAACTGGTATTAAGAGAATTTCTAAGCCAGGTTTAAGAGTTTACTGTAAGAAAGATGAAGTACCAAAGGTTCTTAATGGATTAGGTATTGCTGTTGTTTCTACTTCAAAAGGAATAATGGTTGACAGAGAAGCTAGAAAGAACGGTTTAGGTGGAGAAGTTATCTGCTACGTTTGGTAGTATTTATATAAATTCAAAAAGTAAAGATAATTGTATTTAAAGCAATTTAAATAATACAGGAGGTGCAATTATGTCAAGAGTAGGTAGATTACCAATAGCTATTCCTGCTGATGTAACTGTTACTGTAACACCAGACAACGTTGTTACAGTTAAGGGACCAAAGGGTGAATTAGTTAAAACTATGCACAAAGATATAAGCATAGCTGTTGAAAACAATGAAGTAATTGTTACTAGACATAGTGATCAAAAAGAACATAGAGCTCTTCATGGTTTAACAAGAGCATTAATTAATAATATGGTAATTGGAGTTAAAGAAGGTTACCAAAAGACTTTAGATTTAGTTGGTGTTGGTTATAGAGCTCAATTACAAGGTAAGAAGCTTGTAATGAACCTTGGATATTCACATCCAGTTGAAATAGAACCTATTGATGGAATCACTTTCGAAACTCCAGCTGCAACTAAAGTAGTTGTTAAAGGAATCGACAAAGAAAAAGTTGGATTCGCTGCAGCTGATATAAGAAAATGGAGATTACCTGAACCATATAAGGGCAAAGGAATCAAGTACGAAAATGAAGTTATCAGACGTAAAGAAGGTAAAACTGGTAAGAAATAATAGGAAGGAGTGACTCTATATGTTCAAAAAGGCAGACAAAAAAGCAAGCAGAGCAAAACGTCACCTTAGAGTTCGTAAGAAAATTTCTGGAACTGCTGAAAGACCAAGACTTTCAGTATTCAAGAGTGAAAAGAATATATATGCACAAGTTATTGATGATATAAACGGTGTTACATTAGTAGCTGCTTCAAGCTTAGATAAAGATTTCGCTGCTAAAGGTGGAAACAAAGAAGGCGCTAAACTTGTTGGAGAAGCAGTTGCAAAAAGAGCTATAGAAAAAGGAATTCAAGAAGTAGTATTCGACAGAGGTGGATACGTATATCACGGAAGAGTTCAAGAATTAGCAGAAGCTGCTAGAGAAGCAGGCTTAAAATTCTAATTAACGAGGAGGGAAATAAATGAGAATCGATCCTAGTACACTAGACCTTAAAGAAAAGGTTGTTTTCATAAACAGAGTTACTAAGGTTGTTAAAGGTGGTAGAAACTTTAGATTCAGCGCATTAGTTGTTGTCGGAGACGAAAACGGACACGTAGGCGTTGGAATGGGTAAATCTATCGAAATTCCAGAAGCAATCAAAAAAGGAATAGAAGATGCTAAGAAGAACTTAGTAAGTGTTTCAATGGTTGGAACAACTGTTCCTCATGAAATACACGGTGAATTTGGAACTGCTGATGTTCTAATTATGCCAGCTAAAGAAGGTACAGGAGTTATCGCTGGTGGTCCAGCAAGAGCTGTATTAGAATTAGCAGGATTAAAGGATGTAAGAGCTAAATCATTAGGTTCTAATAATCCAAATAACATGGTAAGAGCTACAATCAATGGATTAGCAAACTTAAGAACTGCAGAAGATATTGCTAGATTAAGAGGCAAATCTGTAGAAGAAATATTAGGTTAGGAGGTTTTGCAGAATGGCTAAAGTAAAAGTTACATTAGTTAAGAGCTTAATAGGTAGAAAGAAAGACCATATTGCTACTGCAAATGCTCTTGGACTTAAAAAAATAAGAAATACTGTTGAAGTTGAAACTAATGATGCTATCAATGGTATGATTAAAAAGATAGATTACTTATTAAAGGTAGAAGAAGTATAATAAATAAGGAGGTGCACTAGAATGAAACTTCACGAATTAAAACCAGCAGCAGGTAGCAAAAAAGCACCTAAGAGAATCGGTAGAGGTACAGGTTCAGGATTAGGAAGAAATGCTGGTAAAGGTGAAAAAGGTCAAAACGCAAGATCAGGTGGTGGAGTAAGACCTGGTTTTGAAGGAGGACAAATGCCTTTATTCAGAAGATTACCTAAGAGAGGATTTACTAATCCTTTCAGTAAAGAATTTGTTTGTATCAATGTTGATAGATTAAATATCTTTGAAAATGGTACAGAAATAACTCCAGAAGTTTTACTTGAAAGAAGAGTTGTAAGTAAAGTATTAGATGGAGTAAAAATTCTTGGAAACGGAACATTAGAAAAAAGCTTAACAGTTAAAGGATGCAAGTTCTCTAAGTCTGCTATAGAAAAAATTGAAGCAGCTGGGGGAAAAGTTGAGGTGATGTAACGTGCTTCAAACCCTACGTAATGCATTTAAAGTTCCTGAACTTAGGAAAAAAATCTTATGGACAATATTACTAGTTGCAGTTTTCAGGATGGGAAGTTATATTCCTGTTCCTGGAATTAACTCTGATTATTTAAAGAGTCTTAGTGAATCAGGTGGTCTATTAGGATTCTATGATATGATTTCCGGAGGTGCATTCAGTAGATCTAGTATATTGGCACTAGGAGTTATGCCATACATTAATGCATCGATAATAATTCAATTATTAACAGTTGCTATTCCCCAGCTAGAACAGCTTTCTAAAGAAGGCGAAACAGGAAGAAAAAAGATACAAAACTTGACTCGTTATGTATCTCTTGCAATAGCATTTGTTCTTGCTTATGGATCATTTGCTATGATTTCTAATAGTGGAGGAGCAGTTGGATTAAATACTATGAGTAAAGTTGTTGCAATTTTCTCATTGGTAGTAGGTACAACTTTTTGTATGTGGTTGGGTGACCAACTTACAGTTAAGGGAATCGGAAATGGTACTTCAGTATTGATTTTTGTTAATATAATTTCAAGAGTTCCAACAACAATTGCTTCAATGATGACTCTTAAAGAAGCAGGAAGTGCAAGCATAGTAGAAATAGTGCTATTTGGAGTATTTATTGTATTTTTACTTGCAGCAGTATTATTTTTCTCATTATCAGAAAGAAGAATACCTGTACAATATGCAGGAAAATTCGCTGGTGGAAATGCTGCTATGGTAAAAGCTCAAAATTCAAATATTCCATTAAGCGTTATTGGATCAGCAGTACTTGCTATTATATTCTCAATGTCAGTAATGGAATTTCCAAAGACAATAGCAACATTATTCGGTGGCGATAAAGAATGGGCTAAATGGATTTTAACTAATCCGACTTGTGTATTCAATCAAAAAAGCTGGTCATATGTAGTAGTGTATGCAATATTAACAGTATTTTTCAATTGGTTCTACACTTTAATAACTTTCAAGCCAGATGAAATGGCAGAGAATTTACACAAATCTGCTGGATTTGTACCAGGAGTAAGACCAGGAGAAGAAACTGAAAGATATTTTGAAAGTGTTCTTAATAGATTGTCATTTATTGGAGGTATTTTAGCAGCAATACTTGCTGTAACACCAGTAATGATAGACAATTACACAGCATT
Source organism: uncultured Clostridium sp. (assembly GCF_934754915.1). GTDB lineage: Bacteria > Bacillota > Clostridia > Clostridiales > Clostridiaceae > Clostridium. The sequence continues at coordinate 89,951 of NZ_CAKVKB010000001.1, read as the reverse complement.
TCAAAATACAGCTTTTTCAGGGACCGCATTATTGATCGTTATAAATGTTGCATTAGATTTTACTAGAAAAGTAGAATCACAAATGGTGGTAAGACACTATAAGGGATTTCTTAAATAGATAGAAAATAGATTTAAATAAATGGAGATGAAGCCAGTGAAGATAGTATTACTAGGTCCTCCTGGAGCTGGAAAGGGAACACAGGCTAAATCAATTAGTAATAAGTATTCTATACCCCATATTTCTACAGGAGATATTTTTAGAAAAAACATTTCTGAAAACACTCCTTTAGGGGTAGAAGCAAAAAGTTATATGGATAACGGACAATTAGTACCAGATGAAGTTACAATTAACATGGTTAAAGATAGACTTCAACAGGAAGATTGTAAAGCAGGATATTTATTAGATGGTTTTCCTAGAACTGTGGCTCAAGCTGAAGCTCTAGACAGTTTTCTTGTTGAAAGAGGAGAACAATTAGATACTGCATTATTAATAAAAGTACCTAATGAATTCATTTTAGAAAGAATGACTGGAAGAAGAGTATGTCCATCATGTGGAGCAAGTTATCATGTAAAATTCAATCCTCCAACAAATGAAGGAAAATGTGATTTATGTGGAAGTGAAGTTATACAAAGAAAAGACGATACAGTAGAAACTGTAAAAGAAAGACTTGATGTATACGAAAAAGAAACACAACCATTAATCGATTTTTATGGTAACAAGAAATTGCTTTCAGAAGTAGATGGTACTAAAGCTATAAACGAAGTTTTCAGAGGAATATGCGAAATATTGGGGAATAACTAATGATTATTTATAAAAATAATGATGAAATAGCCCTAATGAGAAAAGCAGGCAAAATAGTAGGAGAAACATTGCTATTGCTCGAAAAAGAGGTAAAACCCGGTGTTACAACTGCCGAGTTAGATATAATGGCAGAAGAATTTATAACTAAGCATGGAGCAAAACCTTCATTTAAAGGCTTATATGGTTTTCCTTCGTCACTATGTATTTCAGTTAATGAGCAAGTAATTCATGGTTTTCCAGGAAACTATGTTCTAAAAGAAGGAGATATTGTTAGTATCGACTGTGGAGCATATATAGATGGATTTCATGGAGATGCGGCTAGAACATTTCCAGTAGGAGAAGTTTCAAATGAAGCTCAGAGGTTAATAAATATTACTAAAGAAAGTTTCTTTGAAGGTATAAAACATGCTAAGATAGGGAATAGATTAAGTGATATATCTCATGAAATACAAAGCTACGTAGAAGCAGCAGGTTTCTCAGTTGTAAGAGACTTTGTAGGACACGGAATTGGACGTAATGTTCATGAAGATCCTAATGTGCCTAATTTTGGTAAATCCGGTAGAGGTCCAAAGTTACTTGAGGGAATGGTATTGGCTATAGAACCTATGGTTAATGCAGGAACTCATAAAGTAAGAACTTTAAAAGACAGATGGACAGTTGTGACAGCAGATAGTTGTTTATCAGCGCATTATGAAAATACAGTTGCAATTTTATCAGATGGACCTGAAATATTGACACTGATTAAGTAGAAAAAAGAGTGTTGCTTAGTTATAAATTTGCATAATACCATTGTGGTAGTGTTAATTTATACTAAGGTAATCATAGAGGTGAAAAATTTGCAAAACAATGACTTGATTGGAAAAGTAGTACTTTCAAAAGCAGGAAGAGATATGAATCATTTATATGTTGTTGTTAGGCAGATAGATAATGATTATGTATTGCTTGCTAATGGGGATACAAAATCAATAAATATGCCTAAGAAGAAAAAGATTAAACACTTAATTATTTTAGAAAATATAGATGAAGAATTATTATCATCGATAAGATCATGCGATAAGAGTACAGATTTGAAGATAAAAAGATTCCTAAAAGTTAGAGGCATTGTTAAGGAGGGTTGATTACCTTATGTCAAAAGATGATGTTATAGAAATGCAAGGTACAGTTCTAGAATCTTTACCAAATGCAATGTTCCAAGTTGAACTTGAAAGCGGACATAAGATACTAGCACATATATCAGGTAAATTAAGAATGAACTTCATAAGAATTCTGCCTGGTGATAAAGTTACAGTAGAGCTTTCACCATATGATTTAACAAGAGGTAGAATTACATGGAGAGCTAAATAAGGTAGAATTACTCATTAATATATCTACCACAAAAGTAATATGAGGAGGGTTAGCTATGAAAGTAAGACCATCAGTTAAGCCTATTTGTGAAAAGTGCAAGGTTATCAGAAGAAAAGGAAAAGTTATGGTAATCTGTGAAAATCCTAAGCACAAACAAAAACAAGGCTAACAATCACATAAACAGTATTATTTTGTAATAAATGATATTGACAATTCAGCAAAAGTCAAATATGATTATATAGTCGTTTAATTAATCGAAAATATTTTAGGGCGGCTGACAATGGAAGACTCTATTGGCCTAAAATTTTAATATATATAAAATAAATAAAAACATTTCAATCATCAGGAGGTGTAAATTTCAATGGCAAGAATAGCAGGCGTTGACCTACCAAGAGAAAAAAGAGTTGAAATAGGTTTAACTTATATCTATGGAATAGGTTTATCAACTTCACAAAAAATCTTAGCTGTAACAGGAATTAATCCAGATACAAGAGTTAAGGATTTATCAGAAGAAGAAGTTAATGAAATTAGAACTTATATAAACAAAAACTTAACTGTTGAAGGTGACTTAAGAAGAGATGTTGCTTTAAACATTAAGAGATTAATAGAAATAGGATCATACAGAGGAATTAGACATAGAAAAGGTCTTCCAGTAAGAGGACAAAAAACTAAGACTAATGCTAGAACAAGAAAAGGTCCTAAAAAGACAATAGCAAATAAGAAGAAATAGTAAGGAGGTAAGATAATGGCAGCTCAAAAAGTCAAAAAGACTAGAAGAAGAAAAGAAAGAAAAAACGTTGAGCATGGTGCTGCGCACATTAAGTCAACTTTTAACAATTCAATAGTTACTTTAACAGATGCAGTAGGTAATGCTTTATCATGGTCAAGTGCAGGTGCACTAGGATTTAGAGGATCAAAGAAGAGCACTCCATTTGCAGCACAAATGGCAGCTGAAACTGCAGCAAAGGCAGCTATGGAACACGGCTTAAAAAGTATAGAAGTTTATGTTAAAGGACCTGGTTCAGGAAGAGAAGCAGCTATCAGATCCTTACAAGCAGCAGGCTTAGAAGTAACATTAATTAAAGATGTTACTCCAATCCCACATAATGGTTGTAGACCACCAAAGAGAAGAAGAGTCTAGTCTAACCGTAATAGGAGGTGTAATTTAATGGCAAGATATACTGGCGCTACATGTAGATTATGTAGAAGAGAAGGTATGAAACTTTTCCTTAAAGGTGACAGATGTTTTACTGACAAATGTGCATTTGTTAGAAGAAGCTACGCACCAGGACAACATGGAGCTAACAAAAAGAAGATCTCTGGATATGGAGTTCAATTAAGAGAAAAGCAAAAGGCAAAAAGAATTTATGGCGTATTAGAAAGCCAATTTAGAGCATATTATGAAAAAGCTGAACACATGAAAGGTATTTCAGGTGAAAACTTACTTAGATTACTAGAAATGAGACTTGATAACGTAGTTTACAGATTAGGTTATGGTGCATCAAGAAATGAAGCTAGACAATTAGTTACTCATGGTCATTTCTTAGTAAATGGTAAAAAAGTTGACATTTGTTCATACAGCGTGTCAGTTAATGATGTAATTACTGTATGCGAAAAGAGCAGAGGAACTGAAAAGTTCAAAACTTTCGCTGAAAACCCAAAAACTTTACCAGCTTGGTTAGAAGCAAATGTTGATAACTTTGAAGGAAAAGTTGTAGCAGTGCCATCAAGAGAAGAAATAGATGTGCCTGTTAACGAAACACTTATTGTTGAGTTATACAGTAAATAATATTAATATATTTGTTTTTATTAGAGAAATTTATCACAATATATGCAAATATAGAATCAGTTGCCCTCATAATAAGGTTGCCATTTATAATATAGGGAGGGTTTGTCAATGTTAGAAATCGAAAAGCCAATAATCGAATGTATAGAATCTAATGAAGATGGTACATATGGTAAATATGTTGTTGAGCCACTTGAAAGAGGATATGGTATTACATTAGGAAATGCCTTAAGAAGAATATTATTATCATCTCTTCCAGGAGTGGCGCCAACTTCTGTTAAGATAGATGGAGTTTTACATGAGTTTTCTACTGTTCAAGGAGTTAAAGAAGATGTTACTGAATTAATTCTTAATATTAAATCTTTAGCTTTAAGAATGAATGGTGAAGGTCCAAAGGTTATTTATATCGATGCTAAAGGACCAGGAGAAGTTACTGGAGCTGATATAAAGACTGACGGAGATGTTGAAGTTGTTAATAAGGATTTACATATTGCAACTTTAGATGCTGATGGCAGACTTTATATGGAATTAACAGTAAACAATGGAAGAGGTTATGTTACTCAAAATAAAAATAAGAGTGATGATCTACCAATTTCTGCAATTGCAGTTGATTCTATCTATACACCAGTAAAAAGAGTTAATTTTACTGTTGACAACACAAGAGTTGGTCAAATTACTGATTATGATAAATTAACTTTAGAAATTTGGACTAATGGAACAATCAAAATAGATGAAGCTATTAGTTTATCAGCCAAAATACTTATCGAACACTTTAAATTATTCATGTCATTAACAGATAATACTAATGACATTGAAGTAATGGTTGAAAAAGAAGAAGATAAGAAAGAAAAAGTCCTAGAAATGACTGTTGAAGAACTTGATTTATCAGTTAGATCATATAACTGTTTAAAGAGAGCTGGAATAAACACAGTTCAAGAACTTGCTACTAAGTCTATGGACGATATGATGAAAGTAAGAAATCTAGGAAAGAAATCTTTAGAAGAAGTTGAAAGAAAGCTTAAAGAATTAGGTTTATGCCTAAAGTTAAGTGAAGAGTAAGGAGGTAAATCCATGGCAGGTTATCGTAAATTAGGTCTTCCTACAGATCAAAGAAAAGCTATGCTAAGAAATCTTGTTACTAGCTTATTAAAACATGGTAAGATCGAAACAACTGAAACAAGAGCTAAAGAAACTAGATCTATAGCTGAAAAAATGATTACTCTTGGTAAGAGAGGAGATCTTCATGCTAGAAGACAAGTGTTAGCTTATGTTCAAGAAGAATTAGTTGTTAAAAACTTATTCGACAATGTAGCTCCAAAGTATGCTGAAAGAAACGGCGGATATACTAGAATAATTAAAAAAGGTCCTAGAAGAGGGGACGGAGCTGAAATAGTTATACTTGAATTAGTATAATATATTTTTAGGGATTAAGGAAACTTAATCCCTGTTTTTATATTTAAAAGTATGGAGAATGGATATAAATACTGGATTCTTTAGATATTAAAGTATATACATTTAAATCTAAACGATTTAATATTGAACTAATTTATAAGTATAATAATTTATTATAGAAATGTTTTGAAATTTTATAAAACCCAGTGTTTTTATTGAAAATATATAAATTTAGTATATAATAAAACTATTAATTAAATATTTATGCAAATTGCTAATGAACACTTGTATAATAAATTAATACTTCATGGAGGTCATATGATGAAAGATGCAATGATACAATGCACAAATGTATCTTTTAAATATATTAAAAATACAGAGGACGGTAAGACAGAAGAAAGATATGCAGTAAAGGGTATTAATCTTCAAGTCAATAAAGGTGAATTTTTAGTTATTTTAGGGCACAACGGTTCAGGAAAATCTACAATGGCTAAACATATGAATGCTTTAGTAATTCCTACAGAAGGAACAGTTTTAGTAGATGGCCTTGATACAAAAGATCCAAATAACGTTTGGGATATAAGAGCTAAAGCAGGTATGGTCTTTCAAAATCCAGATAATCAGCTTGTAGCAACAATAGTAGAAGAAGATGTAGCATTTGGACCTGAAAATTTGGGGATTGATCCAAAGGAGATTCGTAAAAGAGTTGATGAAAGTTTAGAAAAGGTAGGTATGAGTGAATATAAAAGACATGCACCACATCTTTTATCAGGTGGCCAGAAGCAGAGGGTTGCAATAGCTGGTATACTTGCTATACAGCCACAATGCATTATTTTTGATGAACCTACAGCAATGCTTGATCCATCAGGAAGAAAAGAAGTCATGAAAACAATAAAAGAACTTAATGAAAAACATGGAATAACAGTAGTTCTTATAACTCACTATATGGATGAAGCAGCACAAGCTGATAGAATTGTGGTTATTGATGGAGGCCATATTATGATGGAAGGCACACCTAGAGAAATATTTCCACAAGTCGATCATATGAAAAAAATTGGATTAGATGTTCCACAAGTGACTGAACTTGCTTATGAATTAAAAAAGGCTGGTTTAGATATAAATGAAAAAATACTTAATGTAGATGAGATGGTGAATGAGTTATGTCAATTAAAACAGAAAATTTAACACATATTTATATGCCTAAGAGTCCTTTTGAAAAAGTGGCTTTAGATAATGTATCTATAGAGATTAATGATGGTGATTTTGTTGCGTTAATAGGACATACTGGCTCAGGTAAATCAACACTTATACAGCACTTTAATGGATTAATTGAGGCATCTAGTGGGAAAATTATTGTTGATGGTGTTGATATAACTGATAAAAATATAAAATTAACAGATATAAGAAAAAAAGTAGGATTAGTATTTCAATATCCAGAATATCAGATTTTTGAAGAAACTATCGCTAAAGATATTGAATTTGGGCCAAGAAATTTAGGATTATCAGAAGACGAAATTACTGAAAGAGTAAAAAAATCAATGGAAATGGTAGGACTTGATTATGAAACTTATAAAGATAGATCACCATTTGATTTAAGTGGAGGTCAAAAAAGAAGAGTAGCAATAGCTGGTGTTATAGCTATGGAGCCAACAACATTGATATTAGATGAACCTACAGCTGGATTAGATCCAAAGGGAAGAGATGATATTCTAGGTCAAATAAAGAAATTACACAAGGATTATAATATGACAGTTATAATTGTAAGTCATAGTATGGAGGATGTAGCTAATATTGCAGAGAGAATTATTGTAATGAATCATGGCAAGGTAGCTCTTCAAGGAACTCCAGCAGAAGTATTTAAAGAAGTAGATAAACTTGAAAGTATAGGTCTTGCTGTACCTCAGGTTACTTATTTAGTAAGAGAATTGAGAGCAAAAGGATTTGATATTTCTGATAGCATATTTACTATAGAAGAAGCTAAAAAAGCAATTCTTTCTCTTTTTGCTTCAGATAATGCAAAGGAGGATAAATAAACGTGTTAAAGGATATTACAATAGGACAATATCTGCCAGGTGAGTCTTTTATTCATAAATTAGATCCTAGAACAAAAATATTAATTTCGTTATTATTTATAGTGTGTTTGTTTATAATAAATAAATTTATTGGGTATACTATAGTAATTGGATTTTTATTAGCAGTAATTTTAATTGCTAAAATTCCTTTTAGATTTATTGTTAATGGTTTAAAACCTATATTGTTACTAGTTGTATTTACAGCTGTTTTAAATGTATTTATGATTAAGGGAACTCCTGAAACCTTGCTATATAAATTTGGCTTTTTATCTATTTATGTAGAAGGACTTCAAACAGCAGCTTTTATGGCTATAAGGTTAGTTTTATTAATAATAGGTACATCATTATTAACTTTGACAACATCTCCAATAGAACTTACAGATGGTATTGAAAAGTTATTGAGACCTATTGGTAAAGAAATTGCACATGAACTTGCAATGATGATGACTATTGCTTTAAGATTTATTCCTACATTAATTGATGAAACTGATAAGATAATGAAAGCGCAAAAAGCTAGAGGTGCAGATTTTGAATCAGGTGGAATAATACAAAAAGCAAAAAGTCTTGTACCATTACTAATACCATTGTTTATAAGTTCTTTTAGAAGAGCAGATGAGCTAGCTATGGCAATGGAAGCAAGAGGTTATAGAGGTGGAGCAGGAAGAACTAGAATGAAAGTTCTCAAGTTTACATCTAAAGATACAATTGCATTTATTATATTTGGACTGATAATGATATGGTCTTTTGTAGTTAGATTTGTTTTATAGGATATTTATTTAATTATCAAAATGATAAATTGTTATAGCTAAATAGTAGTAGTCAATTAGCAATTAGAATATATAATAAAATGCTTTGATATGATGTTGAAATTTTTTGTGTTAATTCCAATAATTTCAACATCATTGTTTTTATTTTAACCATTTTGTAATATACTAAATGTATTTACAGAAGAAGTTTTAGATATATACTGTAATTAATAATGTATAATTCTAATGTTATTCTGTATAAATGAAATAGAATCTTTATTTAAAAAAGTGAATTTGTTATTAAAATATATCAATATGATTGTAAAAATAAATTGTTAATGTTAAATAAGCGATTATAGTATTACATTATGATCTGATAGAAAATAGATTAATAAGAGGAATAAAATGAGAAACATAAAATTAATAATTGAATTTGATGGAAGTGAATTTTGTGGATGGCAGAAACAGCCTAACGGAAGAACTGTTCAGGCTGTAATTGAGGAAGCAATATTTAAAGCAACAGGAGAAAAAATTATTGTTAATGGAAGCTCTAGAACTGATTCAGGGGTTCATGCTAAGGCTATGGTGGCTAATTTTTTCACTAATAGTACTATCCCAGGAGAAAAATTCAGGGAAGCATTAAACATACGTTTACCAAAGGATGTTTCTATAATAAAATCTGAAGAGGTTCCAGAAGAATTTCATGCAAGATATTCATCAAAGGGAAAAACTTATTCATATACAATAATTCATAGATATGAGAGAGTTTCTTTTGGTCATCAATATGTTTATCACTGGAGACATGATCTAAATGTTGATGATATGAAGAAAGCTTGTAAATATTTTATAGGAACACATGATTTTAAGGCATTTATGTCTCCTGGAAGTTCTATAAAAACTACAGTACGTACTATAACAGATCTTCATATAGAACAAAAAGGAGAGAAAATAAAAGTATATGTAAGTGCTGATGGATTTTTATATAATATGGTACGAATAATAGTAGGAACATTAATTAAAGTTGGAAATAAGAAGTTGAAACCTGAAGATATAAGAGATATAATACTTGAAGGCAATAGAAAACGTGCAGGAATGGTGGTTCCACCTAATGGATTAGTCCTAGAAAAAGTTTTTTATTAAATGCCAAAAAATTGTTGACACGCCCGTAAGCGTGTATTATAATAATATATGTTTGTTAAATCATTTATGTATATAAGATCCACTAGCCCCGGGTCTTGACATAAACAATTTTACTTTAGATAAGTAAATATTAATGTAAGTTCAGGGAGGGAAACAGATGAAATCATACATTGCTAAAGCAAGTGAAATCGAAAGAAAATGGTATGTTGTTGATGCTGCTGGTAAGCCACTAGGTAGAGTTGCTAGCCAAGTTGCTTCAATTTTAAGAGGAAAAAATAAGCCAACTTTTACACCTAATGTTGACTGCGGAGACTTCGTTATAGTAATAAACGCAGAAAAGGTAGTTTTAACTGGTAAGAAGTTAGATCAAAAATTAATGAGAAAGCATAGTCTTTACCCAGGCGGATTAAAAGAAACTCCATATAGAGTAGTATTAGATAAGAAACCTGAATTCGCTTTTGAAGAAGCAGTAAGAAGAATGCTTCCAACAGGCGTATTAGGAAGACAAATGTTAAAGAAATTAAATGTATACAGAGGTGCTGAACATAATCATGCAGCTCAAAAACCAGAAGTACTTGAGTTAAGATACTAATATATACTCGGGAGGAGGAATAAAAATGGCAAAAGTTCAATACATGGGAACTGGAAGAAGAAAAAAATCAGTTGCAAGAGTAAGACTTGTACCAGGAAATGGTAAGGTTGTTGTAAATAAAAGAGAAATAGAAAACTTTTTTGGTTTAGAAACTTTAAGAGTTATTGTAAATCAACCATTAGTTTTAACTGGAACTAAAGATAAGTTTGATGTTTTAGTTAATGTTCACGGTGGTGGATTCACAGGTCAAGCTGGAGCTATCAGACATGGTATAGCTAGAGCATTAGTTAAATCTGATGAAGCTTTAAAATCAGATTTAAAGAAGGCTGGATTCTTAACTAGAGATCCAAGAATGAAGGAAAGAAAGAAATACGGTCTTAAAAAAGCAAGAAGAGCTCCTCAATTCTCAAAGAGATAGTTTTTGGAGTCAAAAAAATCCTACGAATGCAGTATTCGTGGGATTTTCTTTTATATAAAATTTTATGAAAACAAGTCTTTTTTTATCTATAAGTAACAAATTCTTATATTAATTCTATTGCTTTTCAATTTATGAATATTTTTATAAATTAAAGCATAATTTATTTCAGAAAAAAATTGAATATGAATTTAACTCATATTATGAATATTTAATATATGTTTCAATAAATAAAGCTACATAATAATTAAAGAAATTTTGAAAAGATTTCGACTTTCAGTGTCCATTGTTAATTGTAATATATTAGGAATAATTAATTTGAAAAGAAAAATATGTAAGGTGTATACTATACATAGGAGGTGTACATAGAATGAGTGATTTATTAGAGAAAATAAAAACAAGAAGAAGTATAAGAAAATATAAACCAGATATGGTTCCTAAAGAAATTATTGATAAGATTGTTACAGCAGGTACTTATGCGCCTACAGCTAGAAATAGACAGTCTCCTATAATTATTGCAGTAACCAATAAAGAACTTAGGGATAAACTTTCAAAACTGAATGCTGAAATTATGGGAACAGAAGGTGATCCATTTTATGGAGCTCCAGTTGTATTAATAGTACTAGTTAATAAAGCTATACCTAATCATATTTATGATGGAAGCCTTGTTATGGCCAATTTAATGTTGGCAGCTCATGATCTTGGAATTGGAAGCTGTTGGATACATAGAGCTAAGGAAGAATTTGAACGCCCAGAAGGGAAAGAGATTCTAAAATCCCTTAGAATTGAAGGAGAATATGAGGGGATTGGACATTGTATTTTAGGATATGCAGATGGAGATATTCCAAAAGCATCACCAAGAAAAGATAATTATGTTTATTATATTGAATAATGTATGTGGAGTTTTATTAACTCATATTTTTAATAACAATCGGATTATTCTATAAAAGGTTAAAAGGTATATATTCAGAAATGAATGTGTGCCTTTTGTCTTTATATTATGAAAATATATTAATATGGATAAGTTTAATTAGCTGAATATTTTAGTTCAATTTAACACATTATATTATATAAAGAATGTAAATTATAATATTTGATAATTAAAAGTAGTAAATAAAATTAAAAATATATAAAAAGTTTATAGCTTTAAGTATTTAACATCTGAAGTTCTTTATGTGTAGGAAATGATGAAAATTAGAAGAAGAAAAATCAAATTTTATCAAATACGTTAAAATAAAAGAAATATAATATTGAATAATACGGAAAAAATTCAATTAAAATACAGCTTATATTAAATGTATGTTAAAATTTGAAACAAAATATTAACAATAGGTTAAATTTACGATAAACTTAATTTGTAAAAAGCAAATAAATAAATTACCGAAGGAGAATAAGTTGTGGATACGATAAAGGTTATTATTCAATTAATGGGTGGATTAGGTCTATTTATTTATGGTATGAAATTAATGGGAGATGGATTAGAGAACGCTGCTGGGGAAGGACTTAAAAATATTCTTGAAAAAGTAACAAGTAATCGTTTAATGGGTGTAGGAATAGGAGCGATTGTAACAGCTGTTATTCAAAGTAGTAGTGCTACTACTGTTATGGTAGTTGGTTTTGTTAATGCTGGACTTATGACTCTGGCACAAGCAGCAGGAGTTATAATGGGAGCTAATATAGGTACAACTATTACAGCTCAACTTGTAGCATTTAAACTTGATCAGATTTCACCAATATTTGTTTTTGTTGGGGCAGCATTTGTCATGTTTGCTAAAGCTAAAAAGAGAAAAGAAATAGGTAACATAATTTTAGGATTTGGTATATTATTTACTGGCATGGGTTCTATGAGTGCTGCAATGGAACCATTAGCTGCATCTCCAATGTTTGCAGATGTATTACTTGCAATTGGAGATAATTGGTTTGTAGGTATTATATCTGGTACTGCTATTACAGCATTATTACAAAGTTCATCAGCAACAACTGGTATATTGATTGCATTAGCTTCAACTGGTTTGATAAACATTGATTTAGCATTACCAATAGTTTTTGGATGTAATATAGGTACATGTATAACAGCAATACTTGCTAGTATTGGAACTAACAAGACAGCTCATAAAGCAGCATTATTACATTTAATATTTAATATAGTTGGAACTATTGTTTTCTTGCCATTCATAGGTATTATAGCGAGAATAGTTCAATATATTAGTCCTGATAATGTGAGCAGACAGATTGCAAATGCGCATACGGTATTTAATGTAGCTAATACAGCATTATTATTACCATTTAGCAGTTATATAATAAAATTTATAAATAAGGTAATACCTTGTGAAGAAAAGCCTGAAAAAATCGGGCCTAAATATATTGATGATAGGGTTTTAGAAACTCCAGTCATAGCAGCTGGTCAAGTTATTAAGGAAACTATAAGAATGGCTAATAAAGCTAAAGAAAATTTAGAATTATCTATGAAAGCATTTGTTGAAGGTGATGAAGCACTAATTAAAAAAGTATACGAAAATGAAGAAATAATAAATATACTTGAATCTAGCATTACTGAATATTTAGTTAAATTATCAAAATGTGATTTATCAGATAGAGAAAAAGGAATAGTTGCTTCAACATTCCATGTAGTAATAGATATTGAAAGAATAGGTGATCATGCTGAAAATATAGCAGATTTGTCTATTGAAAAAATAAATAAAAAATTAAAGTATAGCCAGGATGCACTTAATGAGTTATATGAAATATATAATTTAACATTAAAGTCTTTAGAAATAGCTATAGATTCATATGTAAATAGAGATATAACAAAGGCTAAAAGTATTTTAGAAGTAGAAGATAAAATTGATGCATATCAAAAAGGTTATAGAGAAAAGCATATTCAAAGATTATATGATGGTAAATGTAATGCTTTTGCAGGAGCAATTTTCTTGGATTTAATAAGTGCGTTTGAGAGAATTGGTGATCATTCAACGAATATAACTGAAAGTGTATTAGAAAATTATACTGATTAAGATTAATAGAAAAGAGGATTTCTAAATTTTAGGAATCCTCTTTTCCTTATATATTATAATTGATAATAAAGGATGAGATCTTTTCAGGATTTCTTTGGTGTTTTTATATGTGTTAGATAAATTATAAATGTAAATTTATCTTGTAATATATAAAATTTTAAAATGTTATTTGTGAATAAATAGTGTTTTAGTGAAGACACTATTTAGAGAGTAATTATATAAAAAGGAGAAATTGAAATGGAATTGAAAAAGATTATATCCTTAATCTGTATTTTTTTTATTATTTTTAGTTTGCCAATAAAAGTTTTTGCAGAAGATGAAAAAATTCAGCATATTATTCTTATAGATGCAGGTCATGGAGGAATTGATGGCGGTGCAAAATCTAAAAATGGAACAATTGAAAAAGACATAAATCTCTCAATAGCTAATAAGTTGAAGAATAAGTTAAAGGATTCTGGATATATAGTATATATGACAAGAGATGAAGATATACAGCTTGATAAGAAGAAGGTGGAAGATTTAACTAAAAGGTGCAATATGAAAAAAGAAACTAAATGTGAAGCATTTATTTCAATACATCAGAATATGTTCCCTAAAGCAAGTTGTTTTGGAGCTCAAGTATGGTATGCATCTAATGATAAAAGTAGAGAATTAGCAGAAGGCATTCAGGAAACTATAAAAGAAAAAATCAATGATAATAATAAGAGGGTAGCAAAAGCAGCAAAAGAGCAATATAAAATATTAAGAGATGGATATGATGGAGCATGCGTTATAGTAGAGTGTGGTTTTCTATCAAATAAAGAAGAAGAAGAAAAATTAAAAACAGATGAACATCAAGATAATATAGCAGAAGGAATTAAATGTGGATTAGATAGATATTTTGAAGATAAATAAGTTCATATAAATGAAACTGTCACATAAAAAATCAGCTACTATAATAATATCTCTGATAATTAAGGTATTTGATATTGTATATCGCGAGATTTAATTTTTACGGACAGTTTCATTCTTTAGAAAATTTTTATTTATAGATAACTTTTTATATAAAAATGTTAATGAGCCTATTTAATATATAATTTTAAGACAGTCAACAGGAATGGGGCCTACATTTATACTATTTTTAGGTGGAGGGTTTGAAGAATAATTGATTTTGAATAATAAATATGCATTATATAATATTAAATATATAAGACAAAGTGTTAACATATATATTAGAAATGATATAAGCTTATCAAATTTTTTATTATTCATAAAGTTCCTCTTTAATCTGTATTGCTCATATTTAAGTATAGTATTTAAATTTAATAAATATGAAATCTAATTGAAAATAAAATTATAGGTACTTAGTTAAGAAGGGCTTCTTGAAAAAATACTCATTTAACAGTTGTAAATATAAAGAAAAAATTTTAAACTTAAATAGAGTAATAAGTAGAGGAGTTGTTATAATGCGTGAAGTAAATGTAGCTTTAATTACAGAAGCAGTTAAAAAACTTTCAATTGAAGCTAATTATTTTTTAGGGGCAGATATAAAGGAAGCATTAAAAAAATCAAGAGAAGAAGAAACTTATGAATTAGCAGGTCAGGTTCTTGATAAAATCATTTTAAACTCTGAGATTGCATGCAATGAAGAAATGCCAATGTGTCAAGATACAGGAATGGCTTGTGTATTTTTAGAGATAGGACAAGATGTTCATTTAATAGGGGGCAACTTAGAAGAAGCTATAAATGAAGGTGTCAGAAGAGGATATGAGGAAGGATTTTTGAGAAAATCTGTTGTTGAAGATCCTATTAGAAGAGTTAATACAAAAGACAACACTCCAGCAATAATATATTATGATATTGTAGATGGAGATAAAATAAAGATAACTTTAGCTCCAAAAGGATTCGGTTCTGAGAATATGAGTAGAATAGGAATGCTAAAACCATCTGATGGACTTGAAGGAGTTAAAAATTTCATAATTGAAACAGTAAAAGCAGCCGGTCCAAATCCATGCCCACCAATGGTTATAGGTGTTGGAATCGGGGGGACTTTTGATAAAGCAGCTTATCTGGCTAAAAAGGCATTGATAAGACCTGTAAATACAAGTAATGAAGATGAATTTTATAGAGACTTAGAAATAGAATTATTAGAAAAAATAAATAAACTTGGCATTGGTCCACAAGGATTTGGTGGAAAGACTACAGCATTAGGACTTAATATAGAAACATATCCTACACATATAGCAGGACTTCCAGTAGCAGTTAACATAAATTGTCATGCTACAAGACACAAAGAAGCAATAATATAGAAATTTGAATTTACATAGTATTTGGGGGAGAAAATATGGAAATAAAATTACAGACACCTCTTACTGCAGATAAATTAAAGGACTTAAAAGCAGGAGATAGTGTATTGATAAGTGGAGTTATATATTCTGCAAGAGATGCAGCACATAAAAGACTTATAGATTTATTAAATCAAGGTAAGGAGCTACCATTAAATATAAAAGATGAAACTATATATTATGTTGGACCATCACCTGCAAAACCAGGAAATGTTATAGGATCAGCAGGTCCTACTACAAGTTATAGAATGGATGCATATGCACCAACCTTATTAGATTTAGGGCTTAAAGGGATGATTGGAAAGGGAGCTAGAAATCAAGAAGTAATTGATGCAATAGTAAGAAATAAAGCTGTTTATTTTGGAGCTATTGGTGGAGCGGCAGCACTTATTGCAAAAAGCATAGTAAAATCAGAAATTATAGCATATGAAGATTTAGGAGCAGAAGCAATAAGAAGAATGGAAGTAAAAGATATGCCATTAGTTGTTATAATAGATTCAAAAGGGAATAATCTTTATGAATTAGGACAGAAAGATTATCTAAAATCAGTTAAATAATATTTATAATAATATAAAAGAGTTATTCACAAATATGAATTCAATTGTGAATAACTTTTGTTTTTATCTATAAAATTGTGGATAAAATTTTAAATATTCATAAAGCCTCTTCCTCTTACTTCAGATATATCTACAATTGTTATAAAGGAAGTTGGGTCTATATGGTGAACAGCATTTTTTAATTCAACCATTTGGCGAGCAGTAACAATGCAGTACAGCATTTTCTTTTTGTCGTGAGTATATTCACCTTCGGCAAATAAAGATGTAACACCTCTGTGTAAATCCTTTATAACATAATCAATAACAGCTTCTTCTTTATTAGTAAGAATAAGAAGGAGTTTTTTGCTGCTGAATCCCTTAAGCATTTTATCTAAAACAAGACTTTGGATAAAAAGGGAAATAAGAGTATATAATGCTTGAGGAAGACCGAATATAAATGCACCAATTATAATTATTATAAAATTTAAAGAAAATCCTAAACTCCCTATGTTAAAATTAGAATACCTTTTTCTTATAAGCATTGTTATTATATCAGTTCCACCAGTTGAACCATTTCTTGAAAATACAAGTCCATATCCAATTCCACACATTACACCACCATATATACAATAAAGAAGTATATCAAGTCCATCAATATTGATAAGAGATGCGATAGGTTTTGTTATCATAAGGGAAATTGATAAAGAAAGCATACCTATTGTAGTGTAGATTGTAAATGACCTGCTTAATTTTTTAAAACTTACTATAAGAAGAGGGATATTCATTAAAAATACTGTAATACCAGCAGGAATATTGGTGATGTATTCTATAAGTAATCCAACACCAGTAGCACCACCACTTAAAAGCTGTGCATGAGATAAAAAGACATTAACGCCTAAAGATGCGATAATACAGCCTAAAAACATTAATAATATATCAATGATATTAGTCTTGTATTTATTATATGTGTCCATGAAAATGCTCCTTTGAATTATATTTTATTTATTATAGTTAATATTCATTATTGAATTATAAATTGCTTGTTAACTATTGCAATATATATTAATACATTTTATAAGGTGAAATTCAATATCTAGAAAAAATCAAAAAACATATTAGAGAAAGACTATTAATAAGTTGGATAAAGTATAAAAAAATATGCAAAAAAGTATTGATCATATTAACATATTTTTAATGAAAAGTAATTAAAAATATGAAAAAATTTTTCTGTGAATTAGATTTATTAGTAATCATGATATATCGTATTAACATTTTTTTATGATAATATATTTTATAGAACTATTTATTTAAAAAATTTTAGTTTTATATTATTATTTATGTACTTATTTATAAGATAATATTTATATTAAAGAAAATATCCTATTTAAAAATTTATATTTACATGATAATGATGCATTTATTAGAAATATTTTAATTAAAATTATAGTGAATATATGTTAGATATGTTTTAAATATATAAGACAATATAATAATAAAGAAAATGTGTAAAAATTTTGCTATTACATTATAAATTATGAATGAAAATATACAATACAAATTAATTTATATTACAAAGAAGAAAAAGGAGAAATAATATGGGAAGGATATCACTACCTGGAAGTGAAAAACATAAGAAAATTATTTTGTTAATACTGGTGTTGATTTCAGTTGGGATACTAATTTATGAGTTTGTTAATAATCCTAAGAATAAGGATAATGAACAGAAAAATGAACACAAGATGGAATATATAACAGAAATATCTGATTCTCATAATAATGAGGAGGAGTTACTGAAAGTTAATGAAATATCAAAAAAAGATAATGAAACAATTTCAGAAAGAGAAAGAGAATTATACAATGAAGCATATAAAACATTTTTTTCAGGAGATTATTCAGAAGCAATCAATAAAGCAGATATATTAATAAATGAGTTTCATGATAGTTATATGGGATATAATATAAGAGGAATAGCAAAGGCATATAATGGGGATTTTCAAGGAGGTATGTCTGATATAGATATATCATTATCCATGAATAAAGATTATGGATATGGAAGATTTAATAAAGCACTTACGTATGAATTATATGGCCAATTTGATGAAGCTCTTGAATGGTACAACAAAGCACTTGAAATAGAGGATTATGTTTGGACTTATTATGGAATTGCTTCTATATATGGAAGAAGAGGAGATTCTATGAATACAGTAAAATATTTGAAGACAGCTATTGAAATGGATGAGGCTGTAAAAGAAGAGGCTAAAACAGAAGAGGATTTTGATCCAGTAAGGAATTCTAAAGAATTTCAAGAGATTATTGAATAAATTGTCTCATGACTTATTTTTGTAATAATTGTATTTTAATATATTATTTGAGGGAGCAGGAGGGAAAATAATGTTTAATGTATTAGTAGTTGATGATGAAAAAGAAATAAGAGATGCAATAGAGATATATTTAAGAGGTGAAAATTTAAATGTATTTAAGGCTGAAGATGGACTTCAGGCATTAGATATATTGGAACAGGAAAAAATACATTTAATAATTTTAGATGTTATGATGCCTAAGCTTGATGGAATAAGAACATGTTTGAAAATAAGAGAAACTCAGAATCTCCCTATAATAATGCTTTCAGCAAAGGGAGAAGATTCTGATAAAATTCTAGGATTAAATGTAGGTGCTGATGATTATATAACAAAACCATTTAATCATTTAGAATTGGTAGCAAGAGTAAAATCTCAGCTTAGAAGATATGAAAAACCTTTAAATGTAGAAGAAGGAAAGGATATTATTAAAGTTAAGGATTTGGTGATTGACACAGTTGCTAAAAAAATAACTGTAAGAGGAGAAGAAATTAAAGTTACTGCAACAGAATATAAAATTCTTCATCTGCTAGCATCAAATTTAGGAAAAGTATTTTCTATAAAGGAAATATATGAAAAAGTGTGGGAAGAAATATTTTATAAGAGTGAAAATACAGTAACAGTTCATATTCGAAGAATAAGGGAAAAAATTGAGATAAATACTAAAGAGCCTGAATATATTAAGGTGGTGTGGGGTATTGGTTACAAGATTGAAAAGGAAGATTAAAGCATATATAGGAAGCATTTATTTTGTTGATATAGTTGTAATTATGGTAATAACACTAATGCTGTTTTCAACATTAGGAGATTATGCTCAGGCAAATAGAATACAACATCAGTTAGCCGTACAGGAGATAAAAGAAAATACTAAAGAATTAATTTTTCTTGCAGTTATAAACTTAATATTTATAACTAAAATAATTTTGGTAATTAAAAAAAATCCTAAATCGCCAAAAATAAAATCGGATATTATAAATAATGTTGTTTTTGTACTAAAAAATGGATTTAAATATAAGGAAACACGAAGTACTTTAATTGTTTCTATAGCCCTTGGTTTAATAGTTTTAATAACATATTTATACTTCTTGGCTACTGGAGGATATGAAAATAATATGTTTGTAAGATTTTTTCAAACATATCCGTTTAAAGGAAGTATATTCATTATTGTGATTTTATTCCTTACAATTATTTATGGTGTCAAGAAAACTTTAGATATAAGCGTTGTAAATGAAGCATTGAGAAAAGTAAATGAAGGAAATCTTCAAGATGATATTATACTTGATGGTTCACCTGCAATACGAGAACTTGCACATAATATTAATTTAATAAAAGCTGGGTATAAGGAAATACTAGAAGAGGGAGTTAATAATGAAAAATTGAAAACAGAATTAATATCAAATGTTTCACATGACTTAAAGACTCCGTTAACATCTATAATAAATTATGTAAATATAATAAAGAGTAAAGATATAACAGAAGAAGAACGTGCTGATTATATAGAAATACTTGAGAGAAAATCTCTTAAATTAAAATCCCTTATAGAAGATTTATTTGAAATGTCTAAGATAAATAGTGGAAAATTAAAAATTAATAAAGAACTTATAGACATACTTGCACTTATTCATCAGGGAGTTGGAGAATATAGTACTCTTTATGAAGAGAAAAATTTACAATTTAAAGTAACTTCTGATGAAGACGCAATATATATGGAACTTGATGGAAAGATGATGTCTAGAGCGATAGAAAATCTGATAATAAATTCAATTAAATATTCATTGGATAATACACGGGTATATATAGATGTAAAAAAGAGTAATGGTTTTGTGACAATCTCAATGAAAAATATTGCCAATTATGAAATGAATTTTAATGAAAATGAGATGTTTGAAAGATTTGCAAGAGGAGATAAATCTAGAAATTCTAAGATAGAAGGATCTGGTTTAGGGCTTGCTATAACAAAAAGCATAATTGAACTTCATGGAGGGATAATACAAATAAAAAGAGAAGGAGATATGTTTAAAATTTATATAAATCTTCCACTTTAAGAATAACAAATATTAATAAATAAAAATTATCAATAAAGTAGTTAATCAATAGAAAATAAAAGATTAACTACTTTATTTTATATATAATTTATAAATTTGAAGTTTTACAATTAATATATCAGCAACTATAATATACGATATATTGTATAAAAAGAATGATACGATTAGATCTATATACAACATATAGTGGAGGTAAAATGATATGTCAGCTTTGAAAGAATTATGTATAGATGCTATTTCAGGTATAAAAAATGAAGGGGGAATTTATTCAGTGGATAAATTGTTAAATGCAATGAGTCTGATAAAAAGAGAAGGAATGACTGAAAAAGAGATGAGAAAGTCTTTAATTCAAGTTTCCTTGGAATTAACTACAGATATGGAACCTGACTGGCAGTTTGTAGCTGCAAAAGCATATACATATGAACTTTATGATGAAATCACAAAGAATAGAAAACTAAAAAATAGTGAAGATTTATATGAAAATTATTATGAATTTATATCTCATTTAACTGAAAAAGGGCTTTATGGGAAATACATATTGGAAAACTATTCAAGAGAAGAAATAGATGAATTAGAAAAAGAAATAAAACCAGAGAGGGATTTCCTTTTTAATTATAGTGGAATAAATCTTATTGCAAAAAGGTATTTGGTTCAAGATTATAATAGAAATCCGATTGAACTTCCACAGCAGATGTTTATGGGAATAGCCATGCATCTTGCAATTCCAGAAGAAAAATCTAAAAGAGTATATTGGGCAAAGAGATTTTATGATGTGCTAAGTTCTTTAAAAGCAACAATGGCAACTCCTACTATGTCTAATGCGAGAAAACCATTTTATCAATTAAGTTCATGTTTTATAGATACAGTGGACGATAGTCTTGAAGGAATTTATAAATCATTAGATAATTTTGCGCAAGTATCAAAATTTGGTGGAGGAATGGGAATATATATTGGAAAAGTAAGAGCTTTAGGTTCAGCTATAAGAGGTTTTAAAGGAGCTTCAGGAGGGATAATTCCATGGGTTAAGTTGTTTAATGATACAGCTGTTGCAGTTGATCAGCTTGGAGTAAGAAATGGTTCTGTTGCAATATGGCTTGATGCATGGCATAAGGATATGCCTGAATTTTTACAAATAAGAACCAATAATGGAGATGATAGAAAAAAAGCACATGATGTTTTTCCTGGTCTATGTTATCCAGATTTATTTTGGAAGCTTGCAGAAAATAATATAGATGCTGATTGGTACATGATGTGTCCTCATGAAATTAAAACTGTAAAAGGATATTCACTTGAGGATTTTTATGGGAGTGAGTGGGAAGAAAAATACTATGAATGTGTTAATGATGATAGGATTGATAAGAGAATAATGTCTGTTAAAGATATTGTAAGACTGATAATTAAAAGTGCAGCTGAAACAGGAACGCCTTTTGCATTTTATAGAGATACAGTAAATAGAATGAATCCTAATAAACATAATGGAATGATTTATTCATCTAATTTATGTACTGAAATAATGCAAAATATGAGTCCTATGAAAATAAACAAGGCAGAAATTATTGATGAAAATGGTGAATATACAGTAAATCAGAAGATAAATCCTGGGGATTTTGTAGTATGTAATCTTTCTTCAATAGTATTAGGGAATGTAGATGTATGCAGTGAAAAAGAGATGGAGTATGTTGTTGAAACTCAGATAAGGGCAATGGATAATGTAATTGATTTGAACTATTATTCTGTACCTTTTGCAGAAATAACTAATAAAAAATACAGAGCTATAGGTTTGGGAACAAGTGGATATCATCATATGCTTGCTAATAATAGAATCCATTGGACAGAGGAAAGACACAAAGAATTTGCAGATGAAGTATATGAAAGAATAAATTATTATGCTGTAAAAGCAAGTATGAAAATAGCAAAGGAAAAAGGTGCATATGGGTTATTTAAGGGATCAGATTGGGAAAATGGCAGATATTTTGAATTAAGAGATTATAAAGATGAAAAATGGTGCAAATTAAGGGAAGAAGTAAAAGAAAATGGAATGAGAAATGGCTATCTTTTTGCAGTAGCACCAAATGGATCAACAGCAACAATTGCAGGAACCTCAGAAGGTGTAGATCCAGTTATGGCAAGATTTTATCTTGAAGAGAAAAAAGGAAGTATAATTCCTAAAACTGCTCCAAATCTAAGTGATGATAATTACTGGTATTACAATTCTGCATATAACATAGATCAAAAATGGTCTGTTCAGATGAATGGAATACGTCAAAGACATATTGATCAGGGGCAGTCATTCAATTTATATATAACTACAAACTATACAATGAGGCAGATAATGAATTTATACATTGAAGCTTGTAAATGTGGAGTTAAGTCTATATATTATGTAAGATCAAAATCTTTAGAAGTTACTGAGTGTGAAAGCTGTTCAGCATAAAACTAATTATTTATAAACTATTAAACAAATGCCTGTTGTTTACTTGCAGGCATTGAATTTAATCAATAGGAGTTAAGAATATGAGCATAAATAAAAAACCTCTTTTTAATGAATTTGGAGATAGAGAAATAAGCAAAAAAAGGCTTATAAATGGAAATACTACTAATTTAAATGATTTTAATAATATGAAATACACATGGGTTTCTGACTGGTATAGACAAGGGATGAATAATTTCTGGATTCCAGAAGAAATAAATTTATCTCAGGATTTAAAGGATTATCAAAATTTATTAGACGAAGAAAGAACAGCTTATGATAAAATATTATCATTCTTAATTTTTTTAGATTCAATACAGACTGCGAATTTAAGTAATATAAATAATTATATTACTGCTAGTGAAGTTAATTTGTGTTTAACAATTCAAAGTTTTCAAGAAGCTGTACATTCTCAAAGTTATAGTTATATGCTAGATAGTATATGTTCTCCAGAGAAAAGGAATGAAATACTTTATCAATGGAAAGATGATGAAATATTACTGAACAGAAATAAATTTATAGGAGACCTATATAATGAATTTATTAATAACCCTACAGAACATAATCTTTTGAAAACTCTTATGGCTAACTATATTTTAGAAGGAATTTATTTTTATTCTGGATTCATGTTTTTCTACAATTTAGAGAGAAATGGAAAGATGCCAGGATCAGCTCAGGAAATAAGATATATAAACAGAGATGAAAATACTCATTTATGGCTGTTTAGAAATATAATTAAGGAACTTCAAAATGAAAATCCTGAATTATTTACAGATGAAATTAAAGATGAATTAAGAAAAATGATGCAAACTGGAGTTGAGCAGGAAATACTCTGGGGACATTATGTTATAGGAGATAAAATTCAAGGAATAAATAAAAAACTGATAGAAGATTATATTAAATATTTAGGAAACAAGAGATTGAAAGAAATTAATTTAGAACCTTTATTTGAAGGTTATGATGAAAATCCAGCTTCATGGGTAGATAGACAATCTAATGCAAATTCTGTTAAGACTGACTTTTTTGAAGCAAAATCAACAGCTTATGCAAAGGCAGCAGCTTTGATAGATGATTTATAATAATCAAAGAGATGTTGTAAAGGTTTCATAATTTATTGTGAATTGTCAATTGTAAATTGTTATTTGGGATATATATCTAAAAAAATTGTGAGTTTTTACGAAGAAATTATATAAATTAAGTTAAATTCTTATAAAATTATGGTATAATGGTAATGGTTTAAACTCAGACACTCACAAAAATATGATGAGGTAAATAAAATTTTAAATAAAATTAACTATCGAGGAGGAATTCCATATTATGAAAAAAGGTATTGCTGCTTCTAAAGGATATGCAATAGGTAAAGTATTCTTACAAGAACATGAAGAAATCGTTATAACAGATGCTAAAATTACAGATGTAGCTGCAGAAAAAGAAAAAATGCAGAAAGCATTAGATGATTCTAAGGCTCAATTAGAAGTAATTAAGGCAAAAGCTGCAGAAGAAATGGGAGCAGAAAAAGCTGCAGTATTTGAAGCTCACATAACATTATTAGATGATCCAGAATTTACTGGAGCAATGATGAATGAAATAGAAATGAATAGCGTAAATGGTCTTAAGGCTATTGAAAGCGTTACAAATACATTTGTTGCTATATTCGATGCTATGGATGATGAATATATGAAAGAAAGAGCTGCAGATATCAAGGATGTATCTAAAAGAATTTTATCAAACTTTGCAGGAAAAGGCGGAGATGATTTCGCAATTACTGAAAATAACACAGTTGTAGTTGCTCATGATTTAACTCCATCTGATACAGCAGGGTTAGATAGAAGCAAGGTTGTAGGTTTTATAACTGATATAGGAGGAAGAACTTCTCATGCAGCTATCATGGCTAGAACATTAGAAATTCCAGCTGTTCTTGGATTAGGAGACATAACTGAATGTGTTAAAACTGGAGATACTGTAATAGTTGATGGTATAACTGGAGATGTTATAATAAATCCTTCAGAAGAAGTATTAGCTGAATATAAGGCTAAAAAAGAAAAATTCCAAGCAGAACAAGAAGAATTAAAGAAATTAATAAATGTTAAAACAACTACTAAATCAGGTAGAAGAATAGAAGTATGCGGAAACATCGGTAAACCAGAAGATGTTAACGGTGTTATAGCAAATGGTGGAGACGGTGTAGGATTATTCAGAACTGAATTCTTATATATGGATAGAGAAAGTGCTCCAACTGAAGAAGAACAATTTGAAAGTTACAAATATGTTCTTGAAAAAATGGAAGGTAAGCAAGTTGTAATAAGAACTTTAGATATCGGAGGAGATAAAACTCTTCCATATTTACCATTACCAAAAGAAATGAATCCATTCTTAGGATATAGAGCAATCAGACTTTGCTTAGACAGAAAAGAAATATTCAAAGTTCAATTAAGAGCATTATTAAGAGCTTCTGTATACGGAAAACTTTGCGTAATGTTCCCAATGATTTCAGGACTTGAAGAATTCTTACAAGCAAAGGAAGTTGTTGATGAATGTAAGGCAGAATTAAAGGCAGAAGGAAAAGAATATTCAGAAACTATTCAATGGGGTATCATGGTTGAAATCCCAGCAGCAGCAGTTTATGCTGATGAATTAGCTAAGCATGTTGATTTCTTCTCAATTGGAACAAACGACTTAATCCAATATACTTTAGCTGCTGATAGAATGAGTGAAAAAGTATCATATCTTTATAACCCAATGCATCCATCTGTATTAAGATTAATAAAGATGACTATAGATGGAGCTCATAAGCATGGCAAATGGGTTGGAATGTGTGGAGAAATGGCAGGAGATGAAGCTGCTATTCCAACATTAGTTGAATATGGTTTAGATGAATTCTCAATGAGTGCTACATCAATCTTAAATGCTAAGAAGATAATGTTAGAACAAGAATAATATTTTACATGACAATTAGAAACATAATTTATATTGTGTTAAAAATGGCTATCCTTAAATTAGGGTAGCCATTTTATAATGGATGAAAATAGGATATAATAATATTATGTGATTTATTTGAAATAATAAGGGGATTATTTATGGATAACATATGGACAAGGTTATACAATAAAGCTATGGATTTCTATAGCAGTGGAAGTATTAATAAAGCATTAGAAATTTGTGAAAAGATACTTGGTGAGGATTTAGGTGCTTCCGAAATATTAAATTTAAAGGGGCTTATTTTATATCAAAAGGGGTTATTAAAAGAAGCTAGAACTGTATGGAAGTTAAATTATGATATTAATAAAGATAATATGGCAAGAAAATATATTGAAGATTGTGAAAGTGATGAAGAAAGATTAAAGATTTATAAAGATGCCGAATATAATTTGAGAAATATGAATATAGATAAAGCACTTATGCTTTTTAATGAATGTGCAAAGAGTGATTTCAATTCAATTAAAGTTAATACTGGGATAGCTATGTGTTATCAACGTAAAGGAGATAATTATAGAGCAAAGGAATATGTAGATAGGGCTTTAATGACAGATAATGAAGCTGTAACAGCTAATAAAGTAAAAAATGAATTAATTAAATTGGGAATATATTCAGATACGCATAATCTATCTAAAAGATTATTGTCAGTAATTACTGTTTTGTTTATCATTAGTTCGTTGTGTTTAGCTGGATATTTTATATATAAAAAGGTAATATTGAATAATACATCTGAAAAGAATGACTATACTGTTTTAAATGAAGAAAAAAATAATAGTGAAAATGATACTGAGAATTTAGAAAAAGATTCAAATGAATCAGAAGAAACAAATAGTTCAGAGAATAGTGATTCAAAAGAAAATAGTGAAGATAATGAGAAAAAAGTTATTGAATTTAATAAAGATGAAGTAACAAAGTCATTACAAGATAAAGATGTAGACAAGTTATATGATGAAATAACAGGAGTAGATAAGAATAGTCTTTCACAGGACGATTTAGATTTATACAATAAAGCTGTTAAAACATTGGAGACAGATGGGGTTTCTAAATTTTATGAATTTGGAGTATGGTATTTCAACAATCAAAATTATAATTCTGCACAAAAATATCTAGAAAAAGCATATAAATATTGTGATGAAAGCTATTTAAAGGAACATATTCTTTTTTATAGAGGAAGTACAGCTTCACAGCTTGATGATAATGCACAGGCATTAACATTATATAAGGAATACTATAATTTATATCCAAAAGGATCATATATAGAAGGAGTTTTATATGAATTAGCACTTTTGACAACTCCTACAAACAAGGATATGGGAAAACAATATGCAAAGGAATTGGTTGATAAATATCCAAATTCAATGTATATAAATGATCGTATAAATCAACTATTAAATTAATATATATATTCAAATTAACAATGTACAATGAACAATTGACAATGAAGGATGAAAGCTTTTTAAGATTTCTTTAATTATTATGTAGTTTTATTATTGAAACATATATAAGAAACTGTCGCATAAAAATTAAATCATACCATATATAGTATCAAGCAACTTGATTAATATGCTGTATATAGTAGCTAATTTTTCAATGCGACAGTTCCTTTTGTTATATTAATTAAAAATGAGGATAAGCTAAGTATAACTTTAAATTTTAATATATGGAGGAAAGTAAATTAAATGATATATTTGATAAAAGGATGCAGGGTATATGCTCCAGATTATATAGGAATTAAAGATGTATTAATTGCAGGAAGTAAAATAGAAGGAATTTATGAAAATATTAATGTTCAAGATATGCCAATAAATATAAAAGTAGTTGATGGGAAAGGAAAATTAATGTTTCCAGGTTTTATAGATTCTCATGTTCATATAAATGGAGGTGGTGGTGAGGGTGGATATCATACTAGAACACCTGAAATACAATTATCAAGTTTGATAGAAAATGGAATAACATCTGTTGTAGGATGTATTGGAACTGACGGAATATGCAGAAATATGAGATCTTTGATTGCAAAAGTAAAGGCTTTAAAAGAAGAAGGAATAAGTGCGTATGCATATACAGGATCTTATGAGGTGCCCGTAAAAACAACAACTGATTCTATTAAAGGTGATCTTATGCTTATTGATGAGATAATAGGTGTAGGAGAGATAGCATTATCAGATCATAGAAGTTCACAGCCAAGCTTTGATGATTTTGTAAATTTGGTAGCTCAAAGTAGAGTTGGTGGATTGTTATCTGGTAAATCTGGAATTGTTAATGTTCATTTAGGAGAAGGAATGAAAAAACTTAAGTATCTATTTCGCTTGATAGAAGAAACAGAAATACCTCCAGAACAGTTACTTCCAACGCATATAAATAGGAACAGTAAATTATTTGAAAATGGTCTCGAATATGTTAAAAAGGGTGGCTATATTGATTTAACAACAAGTTGTGATTTAGAACATATGGAAAATGGTGAACTTAGAGCTTCAGAGGGGTTAAAGAGATTTTTAGATGCAGGATTAAACAGCAGTCATATAACTTTTTCTTCTGATGGTAATGGAAGTATGCCTAGGTTTGATAAAAATGGAAAGCTTTCAGGGTTAGGAATATGTTCGGTTTCATCATTATATAGGGAAGTAAAAAATGCTGTTATTGAATATAAAGTTCCAATAGAAACAGCAGTTGCAGTAGTTACATCTAATGTAGCGGACTTGTTAAAATTAAATAATAAAGGAAGAATTGAAACAGAAAAGGATGCTGATATTATAATTGTAGATGAAAAAAATATGGATATAGAATATGTTTTTTCAAAAGGAATTATAGTTGTTGAAAAAGGAAAGGCAGTTATAAAAGGAACATTTGAGTAGAAAAATACTGAATAAAGTTATGTATAACTAGTGTGAAGATAATTAAAGAAATCTGAATCATGTATCAATAATTAAAAACTAAAAAGCTTAGTTTATTATTTATTGATAACAGATTCAGATAATGAAAAAAACTTAATAATTAGTTTTTAATTTTAAAGAAAGTATGATGACCTATTGTAGTTTTATTAAATTTAGGAGTTTGTTTCATCCAATTACATGTTGCAGTACTTGGATTATAGAAAAATAAAGCTTGATTAGTAGGATCATGACCTTTAATTGCATCATAAACAGCATTATAACAATCTTGATTTGCATTAGCATTTATTTGACCATTTCTAACACATGAAAATGCATTTTTTTGAAATATTACATCTTTTATTGTATTAGGAAAGCTAGGATCAAGAGTACGATTCAATACTACTGATGCAACTGCAACTTTTCCATCATATGGTTCACCAATACTTTCTGCCGAGACCAGTTTTGCCATTAATTCTATATCTTCTCCTGTTATATATAATTGTTGATTATCATGTTTAAAAACTTCTAAAACGTTATCTGTTTCTTGAATGTTTTCTAATGTGCATTGTATATTTTCAATTAAAAAATTTTCTACAAGATTGACATTTAAATTTTTATTAAGAGTCTCACTTAAAGTGTCAGCATAAACTGGTCTAATATTAATAGCAGAAATATATAGTATTAAAGCAATTACAAAAATACTACATGTCTTTTTCATAAAAAACCTCCTTTAGTATAGTGCGACAAATAATATTATTACCAGAGAAAGTAATTATATACATGAATTGATTTATTGCTATTTCAAACGAGTTTTGTATCCGTAATAAAAAATTAGGATAAAAATAATTAAAAAGTAATAAAATAGTGTATTGGCTTATATGTAATAGAATAATATTTGTTGTATAATTTTAATGAAGATGAGAAGAGGGGTGAAAAAATGCAGGAATTATTAAATATAGTTGGTAAAGGCTTTTCACATATGTCTTTGTGGTCTATTTTAGATATATTAGTAGTATCATATATATTTTATAAAGGATATATGCTTATAAGAGAAACAAGAGCAGAACAGTTATTAAAGGGAATATTGCTAATAGGAGTTCTAATACCAATAAGTTATCTTTTGAAATTAGATATGCTTTATTTTATACTTAATAAAACATTGACAATAGGAGTTTTATCAGTAGTGATAATTTTTCAGCCTGAGATTAGAAGGGCCCTTGAACATTTGGGAAGATCTGCGTTTGATGATATGCACGGTATTCAAAATGAAGAAGTCTTAGAGAAAATAATGAGTGAGATTACATATGCAGTAGATAATTTATCAAAAAGTAAAACAGGTGCACTTATCGTAATAGAGCAAAGTACAGGATTAAATGAAATAATATCGACAGGAACATTATTAGATGCAAATATAACCTCAAATCTTCTTGAAAATATATTTGTAGTTAATACACCACTTCATGATGGTGCTACTATAATAAGAAATGACAGAATAGCAGCATCAGGATGCTTTTTGCCATTAACAACTAACAATACTATAAATAAAAAACTTGGAACAAGGCATAGAGCAGGTATTGGATTATCAGAAGTCTCAGATGCATTAATAATAATTGTATCTGAGGAGACAGGAACAATATCATTGGCTATGAATGGGAAAATAACAAGGGATTATGAAAGAGACAGATTAAAAACTGTTTTAATAAAAATAATCGAAAACAGATCTAAGAGTAAAAAAAGAGTTAAGACAGTTAGGGAGAAGGTGAATTTATGGATAAAGTCAAAAATAAAAATAAAACCTTAATACCTAAAATAATATGTTTGTTACTTTCAACCTGTTTATGGATATATATATCTACTGTTGAGAATCCTGTAAGAACATATGAAGTTAAAAGTATTCCTGTGGAACTTGTTAATTTAGAAAATCTTGAATCTTCTAATCTTGCGATTTCAGGAGATCAGAATTATACAGTTGATTTAAAACTTGAAGGACCATCAACAGAAGTTATAAGAGTAAAACCAGAAGATTTTAAAGTGGTAGCGGATATGTCAACATATGCATTGAAGTCAGGAGAGAATACAATACCAGTTCAAGTTATAAGCTATCCGGAAAATATAAATATTAAAAACAATGGATTTTTAGGGATAAAAGTAAATTTAGAAGAAATAATCAGTAAGGAAGTCAATATACAATCAAGAGTAAAACTCAATTATAAGAGCAATGTATATGAATCGAGTAAAAAGATAATCCCTAATACAGTTACAATTAAAGGTGCAAAAAGTAAAGTTGAAAAAGTTGATTCAGCTGTAATTGACGGAGAAGAAAATGAAATATCAAAGGATTTTGAAAATAATTATAATATAAAATTTATAGATTCATTAGGGAATGAAATTACAGGAATAAAATCAGACATTACTACAGCTAAACTGTCAGTTCAGATTTCAAATAGTAAGAATGTTCCTATAAATTTAAAAACATCAGGAAATCTTAAGCCTGGACTTATACTAGAAGGACAAAAATTGGATTCTGAATATGTTAACATAACAGGAAATAATGATGTTTTAAAAAACATACAGTCTATTGATACAGAAATGATAGATATATCAAGTTTAAGTCAATCAACTGAATTAAATGTAAAATTGGTTTTACCAGAAGGAATTACTACTGTTAATGGACAGAATTCTGTAAAGGTAAATATAGTATTGAAAAATGAAGAAAATGTAACTAAAACTCTAAGTGTACCAGTTCAATACAATAATTTAAAAGAGGAATTTAACATGGAATCCTCAACAGAAAAGATTAATGTTACTGTTTCTGGAACTCAGACAGAGCTTGATAAGATAAACGAAAATTCATTACAAGCAGTTTTGGATTTATCTACAATTACACAAGAAGGAACATATTCTTATAAAGCAGACGTATCATTTAAAACACCGACTACAGCAGTTATAAGCGTTTCTGACAATGTGGAAGTTGTTATTAAAAAGAAAACTGAACAATAATCAGAAGGGAGATATTGCATTAATGACAATGCTAATATATAGTATCTAATTTTAAAAATTCAGATAGTGAATATTAGAAAGTCAATTTAATGTTATAGCTCCCTGTTTATTTTGTGATTGAATTATTGCAGAGATATAAGTTCTAATAAAAATATTAAAGCAACACTTTTCTAAACAGCAATTAAAGAAATTTGACAGCTTATTGTTATTTGAATAGAGGGTATATGCAAGGCATGAACGATTTATGATATAATTATGTAACTTATTTTGTATAAATTGAAAGGAAAACGGTGATTATAAGATGGCCATAAGAATAAATAATATAAACTTAGGTTTAGATGATGGTGAAGAACTTTTAGGTAAAAAGATTTGTAAAAAGTTAAGAATCTCAGAAGCTGAAATAGATAAAATAATTATTGTAAAGAAAAGTATAGATGCCAGAAAGAAAAATGATATTAAGTTTACATATTGTGTGGATGTATTATGTAATAAAGAAAAAAAGATTGTTTCAAGGATTCATGATAAAGATGTTAAAATTGAAAATATAAAAGAAAGAGAAGAAATTCCTAAAGGTGAATTAGAATTGAATTCAAGGCCGGTTGTTGTTGGATTTGGACCAGCAGGAATTTTTGCAGCGTTAACTTTAGCAAGAGAAGGTTATAAACCAATTGTGTATGAACGTGGGGAAGATGTTGATAAAAGAACAGAAACTGTGGATAAGTTTTGGAAGACTGGGAAATTGAACCTTGAATCAAATGTTCAATTTGGTGAGGGAGGAGCAGGTGCTTTTTCTGATGGAAAGTTAACTACAAGAATAAAAGATTTTAGATGTGCATTTGTTCTTGATGAGTTAATAAAAGGTGGTGCCCCTAAAGAGATAAAATATGAAACTAAGGCACATGTGGGAACAGACCTTTTAAAAGGTGTTGTGAAAAATATTAGAGAAGAAATCAAAAGGCTTGGAGGAGAAGTAAATTTTTCATCTAAAGTAGAAAAAATAGAATATGAAAATGGTAAACTAAAGAGCATAATTGTTAATGGAGAAAAGAAATCATGTGAAGCTCTTGTTTTAGCTATAGGACATAGTTCAAGAGATACATATGAAATGCTTAATGAACAGGGAATTTCCATGGAGGCAAAAGCATTTGCCATTGGTGTGAGAATTGAGCATCCTCAAGAAATTATAAATTTAAGTCAATATGGAGAAAATTATAAACATCCTAAATTGCATGCAGCAGATTATAGACTTACATATCAAAGTGAAAAATTAAAAAGAGGTGTTTATTCATTCTGTATGTGTCCTGGAGGAGTAGTGGTTGCAGCGGCATCTGAAGAAGGAAGACTTGTATCTAATGGAATGAGTTATCATGCAAGAAATCTGGCTAATGCAAATTCAGCATTAGTAGTTACTGTTAATCCTGAAGATTTTGATGGTGATTCACCGCTTAGAGGAATGGAATTTCAAAGACATTATGAAAGTCTTGCATTTAAATTAGGAGGAGGAGATTATAAGGCACCAGTACAGCTTGTTGGTGATTTTATGAAGGATAGAGTATCAACTAAACTTGGGAGAGTTACTCCAAGTTATACAGCTGGATATGTGTTTAAAGAACTAAAAGAATGTCTTCCATCTTATGTAATAGAGGCACTTAAAGAGGCGATTCAAAATTTTGATAAAAAAATAAAAGGTTATGGAGATGATGATGCAGTTCTTACTGGAATTGAAACAAGAACATCAGCTCCAGTGAGGATACATAGAAATGCTACATTAGAAAGTGTAAATGTTGAAGGATTATACCCTACAGGTGAAGGTGCAGGATTTGCAGGAGGGATAATTTCGGCAGCAGTTGATGGAATAAAAGTAGCTGAACACATAATAAATAAATATAAAACTCTTGAAAAATAATTGTAAAATTTATTGGGAATGTTGTATTGAGATTAACGATTTAATTCTTGTACAGCAGTCCCATTTTTTATAGAATTAGACAGAAAAGTTGCATGAAATTGAAAATTTTAAATTAAGAAAGCAAAAAAGATTAAAATAAGGATTTAATGTAATAAAATAACATTATTAATATAGATAATTTTATAAAAAATAAATAAATATTGAAATAAATTTTCAGAAAATTTAGCAACTTGAGTTATTTTTTGGTACAATAGTGTTATAAAGAAATTAATGTCATATAATTGATTGACACAATTTTAACAAACATAAGCAATTAATTAAATGGAGAGGTGCAAAATAATGAGTAAAAATTTTGATGACTTATTTTCAAGATTAAAAGAAATTGAAACAAAAAAGGTTGCTGTTGCAGTAGCTCAAGATGAACCTGTTTTAGAAGCAGTAAAAGAAGCTAATGCAAAAGGTATAGCTAATGCAGTATTAGTTGGAGATAAGGAAAAGATTCAAGAAATAGCAAATAAAATAGACATGGATTTAAGCAAATTTGAAATCATGGATGTTAAAGATCCTAAGAAGGCAACTTTAGAAGCAGTTAAACTTGTATCAAGCGGAAATGCTGATATGTTAATGAAAGGTTTAATAGATACAGCTACATTCTTAAGAAGTGTATTAAATAAAGAAGTAGGTCTTAGAACTGGTAAGGTAATGTCTCACGTATCAGTATTTGAAATAGAAGGATGGGATAGATTATTCTTTATTACTGACGTTGCATTTAACACATATCCAGAATTAAAAGATAAAGTTACAATAATAAACAATGCAGTTTCAGTTGCGCATGCATGTGGTATTGAAACTCCAAAAGTTGGTGTTGTATGTCCAGTTGAAGTTGTAAATCCTAACATGCCTTCTACTGTAGATGCAGCATTACTTGCTAAAATGAGTGATAGAAGACAATTCAAGGGATGTGTTGTTGATGGACCATTTGCTTTAGATAATGCAATATCTTTAGAAGCTGCAAAACATAAGGGTGTTAAAGGTGAAGTTGCAGGTCAGGCTGATATCTTAATGATGCCAAATATTGAAACAGGAAATGTAATGTACAAAACATTAACTTATTTTGCACCAGTTAAAAATGGATGTCTTTTAGTAGGAACATCAGCACCAGCAATTCTTACTTCAAGAGCAGATACATTTGAAACAAAAGTTAATTCAATTGCTTTAGCAGCATTAGTTGCAGCAAAAAACAAATAGTAAATATAATCATTGAAGATTAATATAGAAGATAATTGGAGGATATAGAAATGGCTTATAAATTATTAATAATTAATCCAGGTTCAACATCAACCAAAATTGGTGTATATGAAAATGAAAAAGAATTATTTGAAGAAACATTAAGACATACTAACGAAGAATTAAAACAATTCGATACAATTTTTGATCAGTTCCAATTTAGAAAAGATGTTATCCTTAAAGTATTAGGAGAAAAGAATTTTGATATAAAAACTTTAAGTGCTGTTGTTGGTAGAGGTGGAATGCTTAAACCAGTTGAAGGTGGTACTTATGCAGTTAATGATGCCATGGTTGAAGATTTAAAAGTTGGAGTACAAGGACCACATGCTTCTAACTTAGGAGGTATATTAGCTAGATCAATTGCTGATGAAATTGGAGTACCTTCATTCATAGTTGACCCAGTTGTTACTGACGAACTTGCAGATGTTGCAAGATTATCTGGTACACCTGATATTCCAAGAAAGAGTAAATTCCATGCATTAAATCAAAAGGCAGTTGCAAAGAGATATGGTAAGGAATCCGGAAAAGGATATGAAAATTTAAATCTTGTTGTTGTTCACATGGGTGGAGGAGTTTCAGTTGGAGCTCATAATCATGGTAAAGTTGTAGATGTTAACAATGCACTTGATGGAGATGGACCATTCTCACCAGAAAGAGCAGGATCAGTTCCAGCTGGTGATTTAATAAAGATGTGTTTCAGTGGAAAATATAGTGAAGCTGAAGTATACAGCAAAGTAGTAGGTAAAGGTGGATTTGTTGGTTACTTAAACACTAATGATGTTAAAGGAACTATCGATAAAATGGAAGCTGGAGATAAAGAATGTGAAAAGATATATAAAGCATTTTTATATCAAATCACAAAAGCAATTGGAGAAATGTCAGCTGCATTAAATGGTAAAGTAGATCAAATAATATTAACAGGTGGTATTGCATATTCACCAACACTTGTACCAGACTTAAAAGCAAATGTTGAATGGATTGCTCCAGTTACTGTATATCCAGGTGAAGATGAATTATTAGCTTTAGCACAAGGAGCTATAAGGGTTCTTGATGGAGAAGAAAAGGCGAAAGTTTATTAAAAAATATAAAAATCAACTATTTTAAAAATGAGTTGTTGAAATGTAATTAATTATATTTCAATGACTTATTTTTTTATTATGAATTTTAGTCTGTTGAGTGAATGCAAAACATAAAACTACTTGCTATGTGGGTGGTGGGCAAATACTTATATCACTAAAGACTTTATGAGATTAACTATATTAATAAAAAATCTGCAGATAATTTTAATAAATATATATTAAAAATTGTTTTTCTACAAAATAACATATAGTTTGCTAAAAACCTCTAAATATATAACCTTTTATATCTATTTTTTATGGTTATATGTTTTAAAAAATCATGATAAAATGCAATTAATTGTAGAAATAAGAGGATTATGAGTGATTTGTTTGAATATGGAGGTAAATATAATGATTATGAGAAGAAGAAATGCTATTGTATTATTAGCAGCACCAGTATCATATACTCATGATGATGGCGAGAATTGGTATCCATCTAATGGAATACCTTCCAGAGCTAAGATAGCATCAGATAGAGTTAATCCTGATAAATTTTATGCAGTAGTAGAAGAAAGCTGCTATGTAAGTGTAGATGGAGGAGAAAATTTCGAAAAGACAGTAACTGGTCTTCCATTAGGAACAATAGATATAAGTGCTATGCCAGGAGTTGAAGGAGACATATGGTTTGCCTGTGGCGGAATATGGCATTCAACAGATAGTGGAAAAACTTTCAACAAATTAGACAATGTTGATACTGCATCAATTATAGGGTTTGGAAAAGCAGCTCCAGGTTCAGATTATATGAGTCTATATACTAATGCTAAAATAAATGGGATTGGTGGAATATATAGGTCTGATGATAAAGGAAATACATGGATTAGAATTAATGATGATAATCACCAGTATGGAGCAGCAGATTCAACAATAACAGGAGACAAGAGAGTTTACGGAAGATTCTATTTAGGAGGAAATGGAAGAGGAATAATTTGTGGAGAATTGGCAAAGTAAAATAATTTGTAATAAATCTAGACTATTCAAAGATAATTCTTTGAATAGTTTAAATTTTTATAAATTTCCTAATAGTTTTAAAATAAGTATGGATTGACAAAAACAACCGTTATTGCTATACTAAAAACAATAACGAAAACATAAATAATCGTTAAAGATTTTAAAATAAGGTTATTAAATTATTAGTAATTTGCGCTTTATTTTAAGTTTTAAGCAATGACTTTAAAGTTACAGAACCTGTAATTATGTATTATAATTGAAGGCAATGCAAATTTAAAAAAATATTATTTTTTTTTGGGGGTTGTACACAATGAATCAAGCAAGAATTTTTTATCAACAAGATTGTGATTTATCATTATTAAATGGTAAAACAATAGCTGTTATTGGTTACGGAAGCCAAGGACATGCTCATGCATTAAATGCAAAGGAATCAGGCTGTAATGTTATCATTGGTCTATATAAAGGAAGTAAATCATGGGCTAAAGCTGAAGCTCAAGGATTTGAAGTATACACTGCAGCAGAAGCTGCTAAAAAAGCTGATGTAATCATGATTCTTATAAATGATGAATTACAAGCAGCAATGTATAAGAAAGATATCGAACCAAACTTAGAACCAGGTAACATGTTAATGTTTGCTCATGGATTCAACATTCACTTCAATCAAATAATTCCACCTAAAGATGTAGATGTAACTATGATCGCTCCAAAGGGACCAGGACATACTGTAAGAAGCGAATATCAAGCTGGAAAAGGAGTTCCTTGTCTTGTAGCAGTACATCAAGATGCTACTGGTAAGGCTTTACAAATGGCTCTTGCTTATGCAGCAGCAATTGGTGGAGCAAATGCTGGTGTTCTTGAAACAACATTCAGAACTGAAACTGAAACTGATTTATTTGGTGAACAAGCAGTTCTTTGTGGTGGTGTTTGTGCATTAATGCAAGCTGGATTTGAAACATTAGTAGAAGCTGGATATGATCCAAGAAATGCTTACTTCGAATGTATACATGAAATGAAGTTAATAGTAGACCTTATATATCAATCAGGTTTTGCTGGAATGAGATACTCAATTTCTAATACAGCTGAATATGGTGACTACATAACTGGACCAAAACTTATTACTGAAGAAACTAAGAAGACTATGAAGAAGATTCTTAAGGATATCCAAGATGGTACATTTGCAAAAGACTTCTTATTAGACATGTCAGCAGCTGGAGGACAAGCTCACTTCAAAGCAATGAGAAAGTTAGCTTCTGAACATCAATCAGAAAAAGTTGGTGAAGAAATCAGAAAACTTTACAGCTGGAACAATGAAAGTGATAAGTTAATAAACAACTAATTTTAAATTGATAAAATTAAAATGTTATTATAATATAAAGATTAGGACTGTTGTATTTTGCAACAGTCTTTTTCTATTATGCTGGAGGATTGTATGTTTAAAATAGGTGAATTTTCTAAGCTTACTCAGGTGTCAATCAGAATGTTGAGATATTATGATGAAATAGGAATATTTAAACCAGAGAAGGTTAATGAATTTACAGGATACAGAATGTATTCTGCAAAGCAAATACCATTGCTTCAAAAAATTATTTTATTAAGGGATGCTAAATTTTCAATTGCAGAAATAAAGAATATTATAGATAATGATGAGATAGATATTGTTAAGGAGCTTGAAAATAAAAAAATTGAAATTAAAAGGGAAATAGAGTTAGAAAATAAAAGAATTGAAAAAATAGAGAAGACTTTATCTGAATTGAAAAATAATAATTTTAAAATACAATGCAACTTAAATTTTAAGAAGACAGATAAATTTTTAATGTTATCAACTAGAGCTAAGATTCCAACTTATTTTCACGAAGGAGTTTTGTGGGATAAACTTTATGATTTCATAGAGTCAGAAAATATTTCTGTAAGGCAGGATGTTTATAGTAATGTAGCATTATATCATGATATTGAACACAAGGAAAAGAATGTGGATGTTGAAGTAGGAGTGATTGTGAGTGAAATTGGAAAGAATAAAGGGGATTTCATCTATAGAGAAGTTGAAGCTGTGGAAAAAATGGCATATGCAATGGTATATGGGCCATATTCTAATTTGGCAAAAGCATATGAAATGCTTGCATATTATATCGAAAAATATAATGAAAAAATGGCTGATAGACCTTCAAGACAAATATGTCATATAGGAGCTGGTGATAATGTATCGCCGGAAGAATATCTTACAGAAATACAAATTCCATTAATATAATAAATTGTTGACTCTCACATTGTGTTAGGGGTTATTATCATTCTGTAAAAAACATATTCAGGAGGTAATAAATTATGGAATTAAAAGAAATTGGAAGAATAAAAGTTGAAGGAGAAGAAATGTTTCTTCAAATAAATCATGAATATATAGATGGATTAAAACATCTAGATGAATTTTCTCACATTGATGTATTATGGTGGTTTGATAGATGTGACAATCCTAAAGATAGAAAAACTTTAGAGGTAAGCAAGCCTTATAAAAAAGCGCCTGAGAAACTTGGAGTTTTTTGTACAAGATCACCTGAAAGACCAAATCCATTAGCTTTTTCAGTTACTGAAATTACACATATTGATTATGATTTAGGAAAAATATATATTACTTATATTGATGCAATGAATGATAGCATTATTTTAGATTTAAAACCATATACACCAAGTATAGAAAAAGTTGAAAAATTTCAGGTGCCAGATTGGTGTAGCCATTGGCCTCAGACTTATGAAGATTCTGGAAATTTTGACTGGGAAAATGAATTTTTATTTTAACTTATAATTTTAGTTCATATAATAAGATTGGTATATTATAATATCAGCCTTATTATACTTTAATATTAATATATATTTTAAATAATAAAGTTTATTATAGATTGTCAGTTAAATATTACGAATTGGAATATACATGAATAGAAATAAGATAAATAATCCGATTTAATTATTATATAAAATATTTGAAATATATTTACAATTTTAGGTTTAAATAGTATAATTATTAAAAAAATAAATATATTGGCACTAAGGCAGTACCATTGATAAAAATTTATCAGATATAAATTTTTATTAGTGGTATTTTTATTTTTTAGGGGGGATTATACTATGAATTTAAAAATGAAATACTTGTTAAATAAGAAAATATCTAAAACTTCAATGAGAACTTTTGAAGGAATATCTAATGGAAGAAAAAAAGCATTAGATAACTGGTTTTGTGATAAATGGGCTCAAGTAGATAATATCAAAGATTCACTATTATCATTAGAGGATAATGAAGACATTGTAAATAAATATTTAGCTGGATTAGTCAAAGAATATGAAGAGTTTTGTGAAATATTTATATTAGATAGTGATGGAAAAGTGGTATTGTCATCATGCATAACTCATATAGGTTTAGATATGAGTTATCTTCCTAATTTTAAGGCTGGAAAGGAAGGCCGGCAATTAATGTATGGACCATATATTGATGAGAATACTTTAGATACAGATATAAAGGGAAAAAAATTTTTTGATGAAGTCACTCTTATGTTTTCGAATGTGTGTAAAAATCATCAAGGTGAATTGAGAATATTATGTTGCAGAGTATTAAATGATGATATGAGTAATGTAATTCAGGATGAAGATAGTCATATATATAAAAATTCAGGAGATAATTATTTGTTCATGGTTAAATCTAATAGAGGCATAGAACCAGGAACAGCTATATCAAGAAGTCGTTTTGAAGATGATACCTTTACATTTGGAGAAAATCTTAAAGATGGTGTAAATACAAAAAAATGGGGTAAAGTTAAAATTAAAAAACATACTGAATTTGAAATCATATTTAAAGATCCAGCAACAAATTCACTACATCAAGGTGTTGCTAATACTATAAAAAATGGTGAAAATTTAGACTGCTGGCCAGGTTATCCCGATTACAGACATATAATGGTTGGAGGAAAGGGTACATTAATCACACCACCTCATTGTGATGAAGTTTGGGGTATGATGTGTGAAGGAGATATTGATGAAATTTATGATTTTAAAGGTATAAGTCTAAAAATTCCGGGATACATATCAATATTATGCGCTGTTTTACTTGGTGGAACAGAAATTGTAAGAAGTATAATGCCTGATATAAGTATAGCTGTATCAATTATTGATTGGCTCATAATATCAACTGCATCCATAATAATTTGCAATAAATATGTTAAGAATCCTTTAATCAAGACACTTGATATATTACAAGATATAGCTGAGGGTGAAGGAAATCTTACTAAAAGAGTAAGCAAGATGTCAAATGATGAAATTGGAGAATTATCAAGATGGTTTAATAAGTTTATAAATAATCAAATGACAATGTTAATAAGAATAAAAAAATCATTTAAGACAAATAAGAATTCAGTAGGTATTGTATCTGAAATAACCAATGAAGTTAAAGAAGGTATGGCGAATATTGAGGGTACAGTAGTGAGTCTTCTTGAAAATTCAAAGGAACAGAATTCTGTATTTCAGAAAACTAGAGATAAATTTTCACATATAACTGCGTCAATTCAGGAAATGAACAGTTTGATATTAGAGATATCATCTGTTATTCAGGATACAAATGATAATTCTATAAATGCTAATAAATCATCTGATGATGTATTAAAGAATATGAAGGATTTAAATGTTGTAATAAAGAAAACAGTGTCTGCTATTGAAGATTTACAAAGGAATTCTAAAGAAATTACAAATGTTATAAATATGATCAATGATATTAGTGAGCAGACACAGCTGTTAGCATTAAATGCAAGTATAGAAGCTGCAAAAGCTGGAGAAGAAGGTAAAGGATTTTCAGTTGTTGCACAGGAAATTTCAAAATTAGCAACTGAAAGTCAGCAAGCTACAAAATCTGTTGATGCTGTTATAAATTCTATTCAGAGACATACAGAATCTGCATTTGAATATGCAGAAGAAATAAACTCTAAAGTTGATATTTCAATGAAAAAGGTATCTCAATCTATGGAATTATTTAATGTAGTTAATGAAGACGTGAATCTTATATCTGAATCTATGAAATCAATAACAAAGATTACAGAAAATCAAAATAATGATGTCAGTGAAGTTATGAATAATGTAAGTGCTATGGCAGATAAGATTAATAAAACTACAGAAAATAACTCAAATATGAGTGAAGAATCCTTAAATATAGTCAAAGGAATTCTTTTAGAGATTAGACAATTAAAGAATGCAACTAATGCATTGGAGTATTCTTCTGAAAATATGGATGAAATGGTAAGTTCATTTAAGCTTTCATAATTATTATTAGATGCTATATATATGAAAATATGCAATATATTAGTAAACTAATTACAATTGTGCTATAATTAGTTTAAATTATAACGTGAAAGGGAAGTGAAAGCGTGAAAATTTTTACGTATTCATTCCAAGAACCGTTTAGCTTCTGTACATCTATAAAATTAATATTATGCAGAGGAGAGTGTGTTATAATGAATAGATTAAAGAAATCAGTTATGACAAGTTGGAAAGATTATAAGTATAGCATTGAATAGATAAATCTAAATATTTAATATCACGATATTCAAAAATAAAAAGTGAATATTGTGATATTTTTTTGTGACATTTATTTACATGAATTTAAGTAGTAAGTATAAAAATATATGAAAGTTGGAGGAATTTTGATGACAAATATACTAGTAGTTGAAGATGATAAAGAAATTAATAATTTATTATGTGAATCATTAAAAAATGAAATGTACAATACAATTCAGGCATATGATGGAAAAGAGGCGCTTTCTAAATATGATGAAAATATAAATTTAGTAATTTTAGATTTAATGATACCATATGTTGATGGAATAGAAGTTCTAAGACAGATAAGAGAAAAAAGCAAAATTCCTGTAATTATATTGTCAGCTAAAGATGATGAATGTGACAGAGTTGTAGGACTTAGTATGGGAGCTGATGATTATATGGTCAAGCCATTTTTCATAAAAGAATTAATTGCAAGAGTAAAAGCTCAATTAAGACGATATAATGATTATAATAATACTTCTGATAATTATGAAGATGTTTTTATTTATGGTGATTTAAAAGTTGATAGTAGAAATTATAAAGCATATAAAAACAATATTGAATTGAATCTAAGGCCAAAAGAATTTGATATATTAAAGCTTTTTTTATCTAATCCAAATAGAGTGTTTACAAAAGAGCAGATATTTCAAAGTGTATGGAAGGATGAATTTATAAGTGATGATAATACTGTAATGGTACATATCAAAAGACTTAGAAATAAAATTGAAGATAATGATAGTGCGCCTAGATATATTAAAACTGTCTGGGGAATAGGATACAGACTTGGAGATTAATATGGACATAATAAATTGTATATTATTAATTTTAATTATTATACTTATATGCTTTTTATATTCATTAAGAAGAAAAATTAAATATATGTGTCTGGTTCTTGATGATGTGATAAATGGGAATTTAAATCAAAGGATAAGATTTCAAAATAAAATAGGATTTTTAAATGAATTAACATTGAAAATAAATGGGATAATAGAAAAATTTCAAGTAGTAAACAAAGAAAATATATATCATGAAGAATCACAAAAAAGAATGATATCAAATATATCTCATGATTTAAGAACTCCATTAACATCTATGCTTGGATATATGGAACTTATTTTTGAAAGAGATAATTTAGATCAAACTAAGAAAAAAGAGTATTTAAAGATTATATATGACAAAGGGAATTTTCTTTATGACTTAATGGAAGAATTTTTTCAGGTTTCAAAACTGGATTCAAATGATATAAATTTAAATTTTAAGAATATTAATTTATCAGAAATTATAAGACAAAATATAATTTCCTTTTTTTCAGAAATACAAAAATTAAATATTGAGCCTGAGATAAATATTGGAGAAAAGGATATTTATCTATTATGTGATGAAAAAATAATGAATAGAATTTTGAATAATTTAATTAACAATTCATTAAAGCATGGAACAGGGGCAAGTAAAATAGGTATTAACTTATCTAGTGATTCAATGTATGTATATATAGAAGTTTGGGATAATGGAAGTGGAATTGCAGCTGATGATATTAATCACATATTTGACAGATTGTATACGGCTGAGAAATCTAGAAGTGCAGCAATGAAAAGCAGTGGACTTGGATTAACTATAGTAAAAAAATTAGTAGAAAGTCTTGAAGGAAGCATTGTGGTGAAAAGTACTCCATTTAAAAAGACTTCATTTTTAATAAAACTACCAAATCATTATTATTAATAGATAAAGTTAAGAAATATGTAAGATATGGTTAAATTTATTGTAAAGACTATGAGGTATATTTAAATCATAGTCTTTTTGTGATGTATTAATAAAGATTAGAATGAAATAAAAGGAGATTTAAAATATGGATAATATTTTAAAAACATATAATCTTACAAAACAATTTAAGAATTTTTGCGCAGTTCAGGATTTGAATATGAATATAAAATGTGGAGAGATATATGGATTTCTTGGTGAAAATGGAGCAGGAAAGACCACTACAATAAGGATGATAATGGGACTTGTAAAGAGTACAAAAGGTGAAATTGAGATTTTTGGACAAAAATATTCAGAAAAGAATAGAGATTTATTAAAAAGAATAGGAAGCATGATTGAATATCCAGGATTTTATCCTAATTTAACAGCAGGTGAAAATTTAGAAATACATAGAAGAATGATGG
Source organism: uncultured Clostridium sp. (assembly GCF_934754915.1). Classification (GTDB taxonomy): domain Bacteria; phylum Bacillota; class Clostridia; order Clostridiales; family Clostridiaceae; genus Clostridium. The sequence goes on along the minus strand of NZ_CAKVKB010000001.1, from coordinate 45,084 downwards.
GAGTACAGGATAAGGAAAGTGTTATAAACGCATTAAAAATTACAGGAATAGATGATGTAAAGAATAAAAAAGTGAAGGAATTTTCTCTTGGAATGAAGCAGAGACTTGGCATATCAAGAGCAATTCTTCATCATCCTGAATTTTTAATTTTGGATGAGCCCACTAATGGACTTGATCCAAGAGGAATTAAAGAAATAAGAGAACTTATTCTTGATTTAAATAAAAGTCAAGGAATTACATTTTTAATATCAACGCATATATTAAGTGAAGTTCAACAAATTGCAACTAAAGTTGGGATAATAAATAAGGGTATCATGCTTGAAGAAATTGATTATGATGAACTTAAAAAAAGGAATAGACAGTATATAAATTTGAAAGTAAATGACGACAGAAAAGCATCAATTATTTTAGAAGAAAAGTTGAATATAAAAGATTATGAAGTACACGAAAAAAATAACATTAGAATTTATGAAAATCTTAATTATATTTCAGAAGTGAATAGGATTATGGTTTCAAACAATATTGAAGTTAAGGAAATATGTTTAAATGCAGATAGTCTGGAGGATTATTTTTTAAAACTTATAGGAAAAGAAAAAAGCCGTGGATTTAAAATATCATAAAGAGGAGATAAAAAGATGATAAATATAATATATTCAGAGCTTTTAAAATTAAGGAAATCATATTTGGCTGCTTTAATTTTATTAGGAGGAATATTTATTCCAGGAATGATGCTGGCAGCAGGAATAATTGATAATGGTTATGAAGCTATAAATAAAGATTCATGCCTTAATCTTATTGCAAATACAAATATATTCCAGCTTCAGTTTTTAAATATAATTATGTTTTCAATAGTTGCTGGATATGTTTTTTCAAGAGAATATACAAACAAAACATTAAATTCACTGTATTCATATCCAATAAGTAAATTTAAAATAGTTTTAGGAAAATTTATTACAATCTTAATGTTGATTATGATAGTATACACAATTAATTTTTTTAGTATATTTGCTGTGATTGTAATATTATCTCATGGTTTATCTGTAATAGATATTATGTATGTTCAGTTGAAGATGACGGTAATATCTTTGGGTTTGCAGGTAATATTGATTCCATTACCAGCTCTAATAGGATGCATAAGTAAAAATATTATTTTCCCAACAGTATATGGCGTTATTGGAGCAATAGCATCTATGTTTATGAGCATTGGTGGAATTTATATGCAGTTTTGTCCGTTTTCAATACCTGCATTACCATTTTATTATTTTTATAAGGGAGATCCAATTGATTACATAGCAGTATTGTTGTGTGCTTTAGGTATATTTATTATATCAGTTTCAGCATTTATTTTTTATTTAAAAAAATATGATATTAATTAAGAAAGGAGATAAAAAAGTGCTTAGTGTAATATATTCTGAAATATTAAAATTAAAGAAATCTAATATATTATTTTTAATATTTATTGGTGGATTAACTATGCCTTTAATTTTAGATATAGCAATTGTAATATTATCACAAAAAAATAGAACTTTTGAAAGTTATGTATATAATACAGAAGGCTTAAGTCATATGTTTATGTATGGAATATTGTTTTCAATTATATCTGGGTATATTTTTGCACGAGAGTATGGAGATAAAACAGCTAATTCTCTATATTCATATTCATGTGATAGAACAAAAATATTTATGGGAAAATTGATAGTCATATATTTTATTATGTTTATAACTTGTTGTATTCAATGTATTACAGTATATCTAGGGTATTATAAGTTATTTGGAAGTTTAGATAGTAACTTAATACTAAAAGATTTAAAAGTAAATGTAAAAGCGTTGTTATTTCAGATGGCTTTAGTACCCATACCAATTTTTTTAGTTAATTTAAAAAAGAATATTATTTTTCCAATTATATATGGAGTTTTTTCTTTATGTATTCAAGTAATAACAAGTGGAAGTAATTCGATATATGTTAAATATAATCCATTATTAGGTTCTTTGTATATATTTGAAAATACCTATAATAAGGGGAATAACAATATTGGTTCTATTGCTGTGGTTTCAATTTTTGTATTTATTGTATTTATGGCAGCTGCATTTTATGGGCATAAAAAAATGGATATAAGCTAGGTTATTTTCATAATAAAATTATAGTCAGTAAATTAGATAGATTAACTAAATCAAATTGAAAGGATTATATCATGAAGAGGGCAGTAAGAATAAATATATTATTAATTATAATATGTATGATATTAAATATTGTTGGATGTGGAACTCAGTATTTAGGAGGAAGCAGAGATGAAAAGTGGCAGAAAGATTTAAGTTATTTGCAAAAAGCTTTGCCGAAGAAACATGTGGATTTATTTTTTAATATGAGTGAAGATGATTTTAATGGGCAGATAGATGAATTAAAGAATAATGTTAGTAAATTAAATGATGAAGAGGTTGTTGCAGGAATTTATAAAATAGTAGCAGATGTTAGTGATGCTCATACTAAAGCTTATAGAAATTATGAAAAAAGATATCCTTTGCAGTTTTATTATTTCAATAACGATATATACTTGATAAACACTACTGAAGAGTATAGTGAGGCAATGAATTGTAGATTGAAAAAAATAAATGGGATAGATATTTATAAGGTTGAAGAATTATTAACACCGTTGATAGCAAAAGAAAATGAATGGAACATAAAAAAGATGCTTCCTTCACTTTTGATGAGGCCAGATATCTTAAAAGGTGTAAATATATCAAATAACGCAGAAGACTCTGTATTTACTTTTGAAAATTTTAATAATGAAGAATTTGACATTAAAATTAACTCAGTTGATTTGAGCAGTGAAGATAATAGCGTTAGTTGGATTGTTACTGATAATGGTGATGAAACAATTCCATTGTATAGGCAGAATAGTGAAATGAGTTATTGGTATAAGTATATAGAAGAAAAAGAGACTTTATATTTTAAATATAATTCATGCACAAATGATGAAGATTGTGGAAATATAGAAGATATAATTGAACAGATACTTGAATTTATAGATGAAAACAATGTTGATAAGCTTGTAATTGATATGAGAAATAATTCAGGAGGAAGTGATGGATATTTAAATCCATTTATAGATGGGCTTAAAGAAAGAAATATAAATACTTCTAATAGACTGTTTGTAGTAATAGGTCGCCAGACATTTTCAGCAGCTATAATAGATGCATGTTTGCTTAAGGAAGGGACAAATGCTTTTTTTATTGGAGAACCTACAAGTGGAAAGCCTAATCATTATGGACAAGTAAGCCATTTTAAACTTCCAAATTCAAGGATTGATATAGCATATTCAACTAAACGTTGTACTTTATTCAGTGATGAAGGTGATGCTTTCATACCAGATAAAGAAATTGATATATCTATAGATGATTATATAAACAAGGAAGACCCTATTATGAATTATATTTTAAATAATTAGTTATTCTAATTCAAATTACAGCAGACATAATTGCCTGCTGTAATTTTTTGCTTAAAATAGAGTGTTTATATTATATAATATGCAATGAGTTCTGTTTTAGGAATAAATATGAAAAATAAAGACAGATATGACAGCAGTGAGACTGAAGAAATAAATATAAATGGAAAGACTATATTGAGTGTTAAATCTAAATATAATATTGATGAATCAGAAAAAGAACAAAGTGATTCATTTTATTATTGGAACGAAAATGGAGTTTATTATTGTGCAACTATATCTAATACAGATGGATATCATGATGAAATAGCAGAAGAATTTATAAATTCTAAAAATATAGATTAGAAGGGAATATATTTATATTTTGAATTGATATGAAATTGGCTAAACTGAGTAATATTAAGTTTATTTGGTTTAGCCTTTTATTTTTAAGTCAATAATATTATGAAAAAGAGTATGTTAAAATAATTTTATAATATCAATATAAAGTAAGGCAATAAGCATTAAAAAGGAGCTAACAATGAGAAGTTCAATAAATTTTACTAATAAACTAAATAAGATAGCTGAAATGGAAAATGATTCAGTATTTCAAATATTAGAATATGATAGTTTGGAGGGTGCTACAGATGTAGAAACTGCATTAGGATTAAATATAATAAGAAAAAGTGGTATAAAGCTAAAGCAGATTAGAATAGTGCTGGATGACAGTAGTGTAATACTTGAACCAGGCGTTTTGAGTTATATGAAGGGTAATATAAAAATAAATAATAAAACTGGAGGAGTATTTGGACTGGGTAAAAAGTTATTATCAAGTAAGCTTACAGGAGAAACAGTATTTAAACCTACATATAGTGGAAATGGAGAGATATTTTTAGAGCCTTCATTTAGCAATTTTGCATTGATTGAACTTGAAGACGATGAAATAATAGTAGATGATGGAACATTTTTTGCATGTGAAAGTAGCGTAGAAGTCGGCATGTCTATGAATAAGAATATTTCAGCAGCTATCTTTGGAGATGAAGGATTATGTCAGACTAAAATAAGCGGAAGTGGTATAGTGGTATTAGAAATTCCAGTGCCTGAAAGCGAAATATTTAAATGTGTATTAATTAATGATACATTAAAGGTTGATGGAAATTTTGCAATTTTAAGAACTGGAAATATAGAGTTTACTGTTGAAAAATCTTCAAAATCAATAACTAGTTCTTTTACTAATGGAGAAGGTTTTGTTAATGTATACAGAGGATCAGGGGAAGTATGGCTTATACCAACAAAAAATGTGTATTCTGATTTAAGATTAAAAGGTTTTGATGAAATGAGAAAAACTGAGCAGGATGTTGATATAAAAGAAGAGTAGTTTAAACAATATTGTTATATTAGACTTATACTAATAATAAAAGTAATTAGTAATAAACTGTGCATTGTTAATTATAACTTAATACATTAGTATTTTTAGAATTAAATCTAAGATATTAATGTATTTTTATTTTAAATTTATCACTACAGTAGATTAAAGTTGTAAAGTAGAATAATGATAGTTATAATTGAATAAAAGAGAATGAATAATAAGAGGTGATAAGGATGAGTTCGTTGGAATCAAAAATAAAGAGCAAAGAACTAGATTTATTCTTTAAGGCAATATTAAAACTTGATGATATAGAAGAATGTTATAAATTTTTTGAAGATGTAGCAACTATAAACGAAGTAAAAGCATTGGCACAAAGGTTGCATGTAGCTACTCTTTTAAACAAAAAAAAGACTTATTCTGAAATAGCAGAAATAACAGGTGCAAGTACAGCAACAATAAGCAGAGTAAATAGATGCTTAAATTACGGAAGTGACGGATATAATATAGTTTTAAATAAGTTACAAAATGAAATGAATGAGATCGATTAAGATTTATATACATATTTTGATTGTAAATTTTTTAGAAAAAGATTATACTATGTAAAGGTGAATTTTTGTAGAAATTAGAAAAAAACAATATCTTAAAATGAATGACTAAAATAGTATAGTATTATAACAAACATTAAATATATAAATCATCTTTATTCAAAAATAAAACTTATTGAAAACTACAATTGGTTATTGATATTTTTGATCTTGGAATCCTGTTAATTGTAGTATTTAGAGATGATAACAGAATGAAAAAAGTGAGGTAAAATTATGGGTAGAATGTTTGGAACTGATGGAGTAAGAGGAGTTGCAAATACAGAGTTAACAGCACAAATTGCATATAATCTTGGAAGAGCTGGAGCATATGTATTAACAGAAGGAGCTCATAAACCTAAAATATTAGTTGCAAAAGATACAAGAATATCAGGAGATATGTTAGAATCTGCATTGATAGCAGGTATATTATCAGTTGGAGCAGAAGCAGTAGTATTAGGAGTTGTACCAACACCAGCAGTTGCATATTTAACAAGAAAATATGGAGCTGATGCAGGTGTCATGATTTCTGCATCACATAATCCAGTTGAATATAATGGAATAAAATTTTTTAATGACAAGGGATATAAATTATCTGATGAATTAGAAGATGAGATTCAAAGAGTTATTGAAAGCGATTTTGAAGGAGTTCCAAGTCCTACAGGAACAGAGATAGGAAAGAGAACAGTTGAAGTATCAGCTTTAGATGATTATATAGAATTTGCAAAAGAAACTATTCCTTATACATTAAAGGGATTAAAAATAGCACTTGATTGTGCAAATGGTGCATCTTATAAATCTTCAGTAAAAGCATTTAGAGAATTAGGTGCAGATGTATTTGTAATAAATGATAATCCAGATGGAACAAATATAAATGAAAATTGTGGTTCAACACATCCTGAAGAACTAATGGAATATGTAGTTAAAAAGGGCTGTGATTTAGGATTTGCATTTGATGGCGATGCAGATAGATGTTTAGCTGTTGATGAAAAGGGAAATCTTATTAACGGAGATTTTATATTAATATTGTGTGCTAAGTATCTTAAGGAAATTGGAAAACTTAAAGAAGATACGTTAGTAGTAACAGTAATGAGTAATCTTGGATTAGATATTGCAGCAAAAAGAGAAGGTATTAATGTTGTAAAGACAGGCGTTGGAGATAGATACGTTCTTGAAGAAATGGTTAAAGAAAACTATGTATTAGGTGGAGAACAATCTGGCCATGTTATATTCTTAGACTGTAATACAACAGGTGATGGTTTAGTTACTGCGCTTCAAATTGCATCAATAGTTAAAAAGAAAGAACAAAAATTATCAGAACTATGTTCTATAATGAAAGAACTTCCTCAGGTTTTAGCTAATGCAACAATACCAAATGAAAAGAAAAATCTATATTTAACTGATGAAGAAATTCAAAGTGAAATTAAGAAAATTGAAGAAACATTAAATGGTGTTGGAAGAGTGTTTATAAGACCTTCTGGAACTGAACCATTAGTAAGAGTAATGCTTGAAGGTGAAAATCAAGAAGAGATAGATAGAATGGCTCAAGGATTGGCTGATTTAATCCAAAGAAAATATGCTTAATTCTAAGTATAAATAGTTAGAAATATTTTTATTAATATAAATATTAAACACACTTTGTGTATATGATAATTATTATATATATATATATAAAGTGTGTTTTTTATTAATAATTTTAAATTAGTGTATAACAATTTGGTTAGCAGGGGATATATAAATTTGATGAAAACAACATATGGGAGGTGACATTTTATTTATGTATAAGGAAACATACAATGAATTTTTACTGGTACTACCTAATGGAGATTGTATAGGATTTAATGATATAGAATCTGCAAAGTCTTATATAAATAGATTTTATGAAGATTTAATCAAAGAAAAAATTCATGAAGAAGGCGACAATGATATAACTGAAAACAGTGCAGGAAGTGATGCGAGAATTAATATATGCACAGATTATGGTGTAGAAAATGGAAATTTTCAATTATATAGTATAGATGATGTTATAGATAAAGTGAATGAAAGCACTATTTTTGAAGAAGAAAAAAGTTATATTATTGAAAATTTATATGAAGCTGAAATTGATTTTAATATGTATGATAATAATTTGGATGAACTAATGTCAGATATAGAACCAATCGAAATTATGGAGAGTTATGGAGAAATGGATTGATTATAATAATCTATTTTAAATTCAAAAATGAAAGTAAAAATAACAATAATATGTCAAATGCATAAAGAATATACTGATAAAATATTAAAATAATATTGGTTTTGCTGATAAAGTGTTAAAAAAATATTTGACAAACTAAAGTAAAAAATAAGAATGGTAAAAAATATAATATAATGTTGACAATGGTAAAACAGAAGAGTAAAATTTAGTACAACAGGAAAATTGAATATGTCCTTAAAGTTTGTAAATGCTGAGAAGGAGACATTTATTTAGCAGAATAAGTTTAAGAGAGTCGATGGGTGGTGTAAATCGATACTTTAGCTTTTTAATTATCACTCCTGAGCAGAATCCAGAAAGAGAGTTTTCTTAAGTAAAAGATATCCGGTGTGCATCCGTTATATGCAAGGGTTTGTTAGAACCTAGTGATATTATAAGGCGGAATATTATCCCACCTCTTATGATTCATATCATTAAGGGTGGATTTTTTTAACTATTTTTAAGGGGGATAGGCAATGGAAAAGCATGTATTATCTGTTTTGGTAAAAAATTCATCAGGAGTTTTAAGCCGAGTAAGCGGTTTATTTTCTAGAAGAGGATATAATATCGACAGTCTTACTGTTGGAAGTACAGAAGATCCTCTTGTTTCAAGAATGACAATTACACTTAGAGCTGATGATGATGTACTTGAACAGGTAAAAAAGCAATTAGATAAGCTGGAAGATGTAATAAGAGTTGTAAATTTTAAAGCTAATGAATCTGTATATAGAGAGTTAGTTTTAATTAAGGTAAGAGCAAATGCTGAAAATAGGTCAGCAATAAATGAAACTGTAAAAATATTCAGAAGTAAGATAATTGATATTTCAACTGATACTTTAACAATTGAATTGACTGGGGACGAAGATAAAATATCAGCATTGATTAACTTAATGAAAGAATACGGAATAGAAGAAGTTGCAAGAACTGGGGTTACAGCACTTCAAAGAGGAGAACAGACTATAAAGAATACATTGTAAAGATAAAATTTTAATGTATAAGCAATAATCAATATTTAAAAGAGGGCACTTTAGATAAATAAAGCAATGGCAAAAAGTAATTATAATATACATAGGGGATTAAATAAACATATAGGGGATATATTAAATAATCGAATAGAAGTATTTTGGTCTACATTAAAAAATAGTGTGCAAGCTGATTGAACAGCATATTGGTAGAATTGATAGACAAATAAAATATAATATTGAAAGAAAGATAAAGGCATATTTTGAGGAGATGATTAGAAAATGGGTATGACAATGACACAAAAGATTTTAGCTGCTCATGCAGGATTAGAATCTGTAAAAGCTGGACAATTAATTGAGGCTAATCTTGATTTAGTATTAGGAAATGATATAACTACTCCAGTAGCAGTAAATGAATTTAAGAAATTTGGAAAGGATAAAGTTTTCAGCAAAAGCAAAATTGCTATAGTTCCAGATCACTTCACTCCTAACAAAGATATAAAGGCGGCTGAACAAGTAAAATACATAAGAGAATTTGCAAACAAGATGGAAATAGAAAACTTTTTTGAAGTTGGAGAAATGGGAATAGAACACTGCTTAGTGCCAGAAAAGGGACTAGCTGTAGCTGGTGATGTTGTGATAGGTGCTGATTCTCATACTTGTACTTATGGAGCACTTGGTGCTTTCTCAACAGGTATTGGTTCAACTGATATGGCAGCTGGTATGGCAACAGGTAAATGTTGGTTTAAAGTTCCATCAGCATTAAAATTTGTTCTTAAAAATAAGCCAGCAAAATGGGTAAGTGGTAAGGATATCATATTACACATAATTGGAATGATTGGTGTTGATGGTGCATTATATAAATCAATGGAATTTGTAGGAGATGGATTACAATACCTTTCTATGGATGATAGATTTACAATGGCTAACATGGCTATTGAAGCAGGTGGAAAGAATGGAATATTCCCTGTAGATGATAAGACAGTAGAATATTTAAAAGAACACGCAACAAGAGAATGGAAGAAATATGAGGCTGATGAAGATGCTGAATATGATGAAGTTTATGAAATAGATTTAAGTACTTTAAGACCAACTGTTTCATTCCCTCATTTACCAGATAATACAAGAACTATTGACAATACTGGTGAAGTAAAAATCGATCAGGTTGTTATAGGATCATGTACTAATGGAAGAATTTCAGATTTAAGAGTTGCAAGAGATGTTCTTAAAGGTAAAAAAGTTGATAAATCAGTAAGATGTATCGTTATTCCTGGAACTCAAAAAGTTTATCTTCAAGCAATAGAAGAAGGAATAATTAAGGACTTAATTGAAGCTGGAGCAGCAGTATCTACTCCAACATGTGGACCTTGTCTTGGAGGACATATGGGAATATTGGCTAAGGGCGAGAGATGTGTATCAACAACAAACAGAAACTTTGTAGGAAGAATGGGTCATGTTGAATCAGAAGTTTATCTTGCAAGTCCAGCAGTTGCAGCAGCATCTGCAATAACAGGAAAGATAACTGATCCAGAATTAGTGTAGGAGGTATTTAGTAATGAGCGTAAAAGGTAGAGTATTCAAATATGGAGATAATGTAGATACAGATGTAATAATTCCAGCAAGATATTTAAATACATCAGATCCTAAAGAACTTGCTGCACATTGTATGGAAGATATAGATATTGAATTTGTAAAGAAAGTTCAGCCAGGAGATATAATTGTTGCAAATAAAAATTTTGGATGTGGTTCTTCAAGAGAACATGCTCCTTTAGCAATTAAAACAGCAGGTGTAAGCTGTGTTATTGCATCAACATTTGCAAGAATATTTTATAGAAATTCAATAAACATTGGTTTGCCAATCTTAGAATGTGATGAAGCTGTTAAAAATATTGATGCTGGTGATGAATTAGAAGTAGATTTTAAAACTGGATTAATAAAAAACCTTACTAAGAATCAACAATATCAAGGTGAAGGTTTTCCAGAATTCATGCAAAAAATCATTGATAATGATGGATTAATCGGATATATAAGAAACAACAAATAGTATAAGAAAAGTATTTACAGTTAAATTGGAGGTTAAAATAATGAAATGTAATGTAGCAGTAGTACCAGGAGATGGAATTGGTCCAGATATAGTTGCAGAAGCAGTAAAAGTATTAAAAACAATTGGTGATAAATTTGGACATAGATTTGAATATGAATATGCAATTGCAGGTGGATGTTCAATTGATAAGACAGGAGAAGCACTTCCAAAAGAAACATTAGAAATATGTAAAAAAAATGACGCAGTATTACTTGGAGCAGTTGGTGGACCTAAGTGGGATAATCCAGATGCAAAAGTAAGACCTGAACAGGCTTTATTAGGATTAAGAGCTGGATTAAATCTTTATTGTAATTTGAGACCAGCAACATTGTATGCACCATTAAAGAATGCATCACCACTTAAAGACAGTATTGTTGGTAATGGTATAGATATTGCTATTGTAAGAGAATTAACAGGCGGTATTTATTTTGGTGAAAGAGGAAAAGAAATAGTTGATGGTGTAGAATCAGCTTATGATACTGAAAGATATAATGTAACTGAAATAACAAGAATTTTAAAAATAGCTTTTGAAACAGCAATGAAAAGAAACAAAAAATTAACTTGTGTTGACAAAGCAAATGTACTTGAAAGTTCAAGACTTTGGAGAAAAGTTATTGGTGAAATGTCTAAAGACTATCCAGAAGTTTCAGTAAATTATATGTACATTGATAATGCATCAATGCAAATAGTTAAAGATCCAACTCAATTTGATGTAATTGTTACTACAAATATGTTTGGAGATATTTTATCAGATGAAGCAAGTATGGTCACAGGTTCAATTGGAATGTTACCATCAGCATCACTTGGTGATGGTACTTTAGGTATGTATGAACCTATTCATGGTAGTGCTCCTGATATTGCTGGAATGGGAATTGCAAATCCATTAGCAACAATATTATCAGCAGCTATGATGCTTAGATACAGTTTCAATTTAGAAGAAGAAGCTAAGTCTATAGAAAAGGCTGTATTAGCAGTTCTTGAAGATGGATACAGAACTAGTGATATAATGAGTGAAGGTAAGACTAAAGTTGGAACAACTGAAATGGGAGACCTTGTTTGTAAAAAAATTATTGAAGGGAAGTAAGAACTTATGAAAAGTGATGTAATAAAAAAAGGGCCTGGCAAGGCAGCTCAAAGATCTCTTCTTAGAGCTTTAGGATTGACTGACGAAGAAATAAACAGACCAATAATTGGTGTTGTATCAGCTCAAAGTGATATAATTCCAGGTCATATGAATCTTGATAAAATAACTGAAGCTGTTAAAAAAGGTGTAACACTTGCAGGAGGTACTCCACTTGTAGTTCCAGCTATCGGAGTATGTGATGGAATAGCTATGGGACATGAAGGAATGAAGTACTCTCTAGTAACAAGAGAACTTATAGCAGATTCAATTGAATGCTTAGCAAAAGCACATGCGTTTGATGCTTTAGTTTTAATTCCTAACTGTGATAAGATTGTTCCTGGTATGGTAATGGCTTCATTGAGAGTTAATATACCATCAGTAGTTGTAAGTGGTGGGCCAATGCTTGCAGGAACTCATAAGGGAAAAGCTATCTCGCTTTCAACAATGTTTGAAGCAGTAGGTTCTTATGAAAATGGATTAATTGATGAACAAGAATTATGTGATATAGAAAAATGCGCATGCCCAACATGTGGATCATGTTCAGGTATGTTTACAGCAAATTCAATGAACTGCTTATGTGAAGTTTTAGGATTAGCATTACCTGGAAATGGAACTATTCCAGCAGTTTATTCTGAAAGAATAAGACTTGCAAAACAAGCTGGTATGGCAGTAATGAATCTTCTTGAAAAAGATATCAAACCAAGAGATATAGTAAATGAAAAGAGTATAATGAATGCACTTAGAGCAGATATGGCTCTTGGATGCTCAACTAATAGTGTTCTTCATATTACAGCAATAGCTAATGAGGCAAAAGTTGATATGAATTTAGATATAATTAATGAATTATCAGCTAAGACACCAGATCTTTGTAAATTAGCTCCAGCATCTGATGTTCATATTGAAAGATTATATGCAGCAGGTGGAATTCAAGCTGTATTAAGCGAATTAAGTAAGAAGGTAGAGCTTAATTTAGATTGTATTACAGCTACTGGAAAGACATTAGGAGAAAATATAAAGGGTGCATCTGTTAAAGATTATGAAGTAATAAGACCAATAGATAATCCATATAGTGAAACAGGTGGAATTGCAATACTTAGAGGTAATCTAGCACCAGATGGAGCAGTTGTTAAGAGAGCTGCTGTATTACCTCAAATGTTAGTGCATGAAGGTCCTGCAAAAGTTTTTGATTCTGAAGAAGAAGCAAATGCAGCAATATTTGATAAAAAGATAAAAGCTGGAGATGTTATTGTAATAAGATATGAAGGTCCAAAAGGTGGTCCTGGTATGAGAGAAATGCTTCAGGCAACAGCAGCAATTGCTGGAATGAAGTTAGATGATTCAGTAGCATTAATTACTGATGGAAGATTTAGTGGAGCTACAAGAGGAGCATCTATAGGACATGTTTCTCCAGAAGCAGCAGCAGGTGGTCCAATTGGATTATTAAGAGATGGAGATATTATTTCAATCGATATAAACAATAACAAGCTTGAAGTAAAATTAAGTGACGAGGAATTAGCTGAAAGAAGAAAGAACTTCAAACCACTTGAACCAAAGGTTAAAGAAGGTTATTTATCAAGATATGCAAAACTTGTAAGTTCTGCATCTGAAGGAGCAATTCTTAAATAATTAATATTTACAGATTAAAAATAGACAATGAATAATAAGTAATATTTCTACAGAATTTTAGGAATGATATTTTCTATTCCTAAAATTTCGTAGAAAATATTTTTATATATTCATTAAATAGTTGAATAAAAGTGATGAATTAAGATCATTTTATGAGCAAAGGAGTGAATAAAATGTTATTGACGGGGGCTGAAATTTTAATAAAGTCTTTAATTGATGAAAATGTCGAGACTATATTTGGATATCCAGGTGGAGCTGTACTTAATATTTATGATGAAATTTATAAATATAGAGATCAGCTTCATCACGTTTTAACTTGTCATGAACAAAATGCGGCTCATGCAGCAGATGGGTATGCAAGAGCAACAGGAAAAGTAGGTGTATGTATTGCAACATCAGGACCAGGGGCAACTAATCTTGTAACAGGTATTGCAACAGCATATATGGATTCTGTACCTATAGTGGCTATAACAGGTAATGTTACAACTCCTCTTTTAGGAAAAGATAGTTTCCAGGAAGTAGATATAAAAGGAATAACTATGCCTATAACAAAACATAATTATATTGTAAGAGATGTAAGTGAACTTCAGGATGTAATAAAAGAAGCATTTTACATTGCACAATCTGGAAGACCAGGTCCAGTACTTATAGATATTCCAAAGGATGTTACTGCAAATAAGGCAGAGTATGTCAAAATTGTTCCAAAAGAAATTGTGAGAAGTTCAGATAAAATTAAGGATTCTGACATTGAGGAAGTTGTTAAATTAATTAATGAATCTGAAAGACCATTTATTTATGCAGGTGGAGGAGTAGGAATATCAGGAGCTACTGAAGAACTTATAGAATTCTCTAAAAAAATTTCTTCACCAGTTTCAACTTCATTAATGGCTAAATCTGAATTTCCTAATGATAATGAATTATATACTGGCATGATTGGAATGCATGGAACAAAAGCATCTAATATTGCAGCGACTAAATGTGATTTATTAATAGCTTTAGGTGCAAGATTCAGTGACAGAGTTGTAGGAAAGCAAGATCATATAAGAAATGCTAAAATAATTCATATAGATGTGGATCCAGCAGAAGTAAATAAAAATATAAAAGTTGATGCATCTATTATTGGAGATTTAAAAGTTGTGTTAGAAAAGCTAATACCTTTAGTTGAGAGTAAGAAAAATCAAGAATGGCTTGATAAAATAAATGCATTAAAGGTAGATGAAAAAATTGATTATAGCTGTACAAACCCTGAATTATTATTTAAAGTATTAAATGATTTGAATACAAAGGAAAACTTTGTTATTTCAACAGAAGTTGGACAACATCAAATGTGGGCAGCGCAGTATTTTAAATTCAAAAATCATAGAACTTTCATAACTTCAGGTGGTCTTGGAACAATGGGATATGGTCTTGGAGCAGCAATAGGAGCACAAGTTGGAAGACCAGACAGACAAGTTATTAATATTGCTGGAGATGGAAGTTTTGGAATGAATTGTAATGAGTTTGTTACAGCAGTTAAAAATAAGCTTCCAATGATTGAAATTGTAATGAATAATAATTGTCTTGGAATGGTTAGACAATGGCAGACTTTATTTTATGGAGAAAGATATTCTGAAACAACTTTAGACAGACCAACTGACTATGTAAAATTGGCAGAGGCATTTGGAGGAAAAGGTTTTAGAATAACTAAACCTGATGAAGTTGAGAAAGTCATAAAAGAAGCATTAGAATATTCTGATGGTCCAGTGTTAATTGATTATGTGATAGATACAGACAAAAAGGTATTTCCAATGGTAGCACCAGGTGCACCTATTGATCAGATAATGACAGAATAATATCTATTTTAATTGATAATTAGGATTTGAAAAGTTTAATATATATGTTTTAACTATATATGTATTGTTAAAACATATATTATGATAGCATGAAGAAAATCGCAGGCAGTTAGTGACCTGCGATTTTTTGTTGTATAGACAGTGGATTAGTAAAATTTTGTGATAAAATATAATTGATTTTTTTAGAGTTAATAAGAAATATTTTTATGAAAGTAGGATTTTTTATGAATTATGTATATATAGTTGAATGTTCAGATGGTACATTTTACACAGGATGGACAAATGATTTGGAAAGAAGAATAAAACAACATTCAAGTGGTAAGGGAGCAAAATATACAAGAGCAAGAAGACCGGTTAAATTAGTATACTATGAAAAATTTGATGAAAAACGAGAGGCTATGAAGAGAGAATATGAAATAAAAACTTATTCAAGAAAAGAAAAGATTAATTTGATTAAAAACGCAAATGATTGCATAAAATAATTGAAAATAATTGAAAAATATGAAAACGGTTGTAAAAGCGAGAAAAAACAAAAGAATTAAAGATAAATAAGCTTTTAGCCTTGAAAACAAATTCAAAAGCACTTTGTAAAAGATTACTTTAATTGATATACTTTAAACATAGAAATAAATGGTATAAAAAATAAATGTAGGAATTGCTTTGATTATTAGAATTGCGTATCATATGGCAATTTGTTTTTTGCAATTTATTGCAATCGTTTGCGATAAAGTTAGGCTAGTTATTTTATATTTTAAATAAATTTATAATTATAATATTTAAACTTTGGAGAATGAAAGGGGTATTAATCATGAAAAAGAAAAAGTTATTAGCAACAGTTTTGACAGCTACATTAGCATGTGGAACATTAGTTGGGTGTGGAGGTACGGCTACATCGGGTTCATCAGAAGGAGCTTCTGATGGTAGTGGAAAGACAATAAAGATATATCAATTAAAAGTTGAAATAAATGATGCATTACAAAATTTAGCTAAAAAGTATGAAGAAGAAACAGGAGTAAAAGTAGAAGTTACATCAGTTGGTGGTGGTGCTGATTATGGAGCATCATTAAAAGCAGAATTTGCAAAAGGAACTGAACCAGATATATTTATGATTCAAGGAAGAGGAGATTATAATGTATGGCAGCATAAAATTGATGATTTGAGTGATCAGTCATGGGTTCCTAATGCTGTAAAAGGAACATTAGATACTGTAACTATTGACGGTAAGGTTTATGGTATGCCTGCTGCTACTGAAGGCTATGGATTAATGTATAATAAAGATATTTTAGACAAAGCTGGAATCGATCCCGAAAAACTTACAACATTTGATGCTTTAAAAACAGCTTTTGAAACCTTAGACAGTAAGAAAGATGAATTAGGATTGGATAATGTTGTGTCATATACAACTAAAGAAACTTGGGTGACAGGAAATCATACATTTAATATTCCATTTGCAGCCCAGGATGATCCAGATCAATTTGCTAAGGATTATATAGCTGGAAAAGCAGATTTAGTTAATAATCAGCAATTTAATGATTGGATGAATTTAGTTGAATTAATGTGTAAATACGGAGGAGGAAAAACTCTAGAAACTATTGATTATAGTAATCAAGTCGGTAATTTTGCACTAGAAAAAACTGCATTCATTCAACAAGGCAACTGGATTGCTTCAGATTTACAATCACTAGGTGCAGATTTTAATATGGGATTTGTTCCAATGTGTATAAATAATGATGAGAAAGTAAGCGGATCTATTCCTGTTGGAGTTCCTATGTATTGGGTAGTAAATAAAGATTCCTCAGTTAATGCAGAGGCAAAAGAATTTTTAAAATGGATGGTTGATAGTCAAAGTGGTCAGGAAGCTTTAGTAAATGATATGAATATGATCCCTGCATTTACTAATTTTAAAGTTGAAAGCACAAATCCTTTAAATAAATCAATTACTGAATATAATAATGCAGGAAAGACATTAAAATGGGCATTTACTAATTTCCCTGATGGATTCACAATGGATAAAATAGGGCCTGTATTCTCTAAATTCTTAGATACAGATATGGGAGATGCAGCTAAGAAAGAAATGTTGCAGAATCTTCAAGATGCATCTCCAAAAGAAGCTCAATAATTTATTACAGCAATAAGAAAATTAAGTGATCAATAATGAGAATCAGATGTCTGTAGAATGTCACATTCTATAGACATCTGTCTTAAACTAAAAGGAGGAAATTCAGTATGACTAAAACAAGTAGAGATAATAGAAATTTCTGGATGTTTGTAGGACCTTGTTTATTTGCCTTTATTATGGTTGTTGCTATCCCATTTTTGATTGGTATATATTACACATTTACAAATTGGAATGGTGCTAATCCTCAGTATGATTTTGTTGGATTAAAAAATTATATATATATATTTACAGATTCTCAATTTATTTATTCTTTTAAAATAACTCTAATTTATACATTTGGAAGTGTTGTTACAATAAATGTTATTGGATTTGCATTAGCATATGTAGTGACAAGAAATTTAAAGACAAAAAATTTCTTAAGAACAGGATTTTTTATGCCTAACTTAATTGGAGGTTTAATTTTAGGATTTATATGGCAATTCATGTTTAATTCTGTATTTGTAGGAATAGGTGAAAAAATGGGAAGTAAACTTCTTTCAACATCTATGTTACAAGAACCAAGTACAGCTGTTATAGCTATGCTTATAGTATCAACATGGCAGTATGCAGGATATATAATGGTTATTTATGTATCTGCGTTAGAAAATGTACCAAATGATCTTATTGAAGCAGCACATATAGATGGAGCTAATGGTATTCAAACATTTAGACATATTACAATTCCTATGGTTAGACAAGGTATAACAATATGTTTATTCTTAACATTAGCCAATTCATTTAAGATGTTTGATTTGAATTTTTCATTAAGTCCATCAAAATCTACAGAAATGTTAGCTTTAAATATTTATAAGGAAGCCTTTGTGGTTAATAATATGGGAATAGGGCAAGCTAAAGCGATTATATTCTTCATTTTAGTAACTGCAATTTCATTGACTCAAGTTTATTTCAATAAGAAGAAGGAGGTAGAAGCATAATGGCAGAGATTAAAATTTCAGCACGAAAAAAAGAAAATACTATTGCAAAATCAGGAAAAAAATTAAAAACTTTAGACAGTTATACCACTAAATCTAAGATTTTAGAAGTGTTTGCATGGCTTTTACTCATTCTTTATATGACACCTTTTTATTTAATGTTTATAAATTCATTTAAAACAAGAAGGGAAATTTTTGCTGATACAACTGGACTGCCAAGCGTATGGAATTTTAAGAATTATGCAGATGCAATGGATAGAATGGGAGTAGCATCAGCATTTACAAATTCTATAATCATTACAGTTGGTTCTGTAATTGTAATATTATTATTTTCATCAATGGCAGCATGGGTTTTGGTTCGTGATAAATCTACAAAAAGTAAAGTTGTTTTTTATATTTTTACAGCAGGGATGATAGTTCCGTTCCAAGCAGTTATGATTCCACTTGTTAAATGGATGGGTAAAATGAAATTTGGTGCATTTGATATGCTAGGAACACATTATGGTTTGATATTCATGTATTTAGGATTTGGAGCAAGCATGAGTATATTCTTATATCATGGATTTATTAAAGGTATTCCAGAAGAAATTGAAGAAGCTGCAATAATAGATGGATGTACAAAATGGCAGGTATACACAAAGATAGTATTGCCTTTATTAAAACCAACTACAGTAACAGTTGCTGTATTAAATAGTATTTGGATTTGGAACGACTTCTTATTGCCGTTTTTAACTGTAAATGGAAAGCTCAATACAATTCCACTTGCTATGAATAATTTCTTTGGAGCATTTTCAAAACAATGGGAACTTGCAATGGCAGCCTTGATAATGGCAATAATTCCAATAGTTATTTTCTACTTCTTTGTTCAAAAACATATAATTGCAGGTATTGTACAAGGATCAATAAAGTAATATACTAAAATATATGTAAAAAAATAAGTTTAAGGATAAGTAGGATGGCTATTAAATTGTTTTAAAATTCAATATTTAATATTAAAGACAAAACTGATATAACTACTTTGATACATGTGATCTGAGTAGTTATATCAATCCATGCAAGCGGTTGCTTAGACTATATGATAAAAAGGAAGGAGAATAGTATTATGGATAGAAGTAGTGGGATAATAATGCATATTGCATCGTTACCTGGAAAATATGGGATAGGTACTTTTGGTAAGGAGGCATATAGATTTGCAGATTTTTTAAAAAAATCAGGACAAAGGTATTGGCAGATACTTCCGTTAGGACCAACAAGTTTTGGTGATTCACCATATCAATCTTTTTCAGCATTTGCAGGTAATCCATATTTTATTGATTTTGATATTTTAAAAGAAAAAGGTTTATTGAAATTTGAAGATTACTCAAATATAAAATTGGGGAATAATGATGAAGAAATTGATTATGCATTAATATTTACTGAAAAAATGAAAATTTTAAGAAAAGCCTTTTTCAATTTTAAAATTAAAAAAGATGTAAAATTTGAAAATTTCAAAAGTGAAAATTCTTTTTGGCTTGAAGATTATTCATTGTATATGTCAGTAAAACAAAAATTTCAGTTGAAAAGTTGGCAGGAATGGGATGAAGACATAAAACTAAGAAAACCTGAAGCGATTAAAAAGTATAGAAAGGAATTAAGCGACGAAATAGAATTTTGGAATTTTGTTCAATATGAGTTTTTTAATGAGTGGAATGAACTTAAAAGTTATGTCAATAATTTAGGAGTAGAAATAATAGGAGATATACCTATATATGTTTCCGCAGACAGTGCTGATGTATGGAGCAATCCAGAAGCATTTTTAATTGACAAAGAAACATTAAAACCATTGAAAGTAGCAGGATGTCCTCCAGATATATTTTCAGAAACAGGACAGTTGTGGGGAAATCCTATATATGATTGGGAGTACATGGATAGAACAGAATATAAATGGTGGATAAGCAGAATTAAAGAGAGTTTAAAAATATATGATTGGTTGAGAATTGATCATTTTAAAGGTTTTGAATCATATTATTCAATACCATATGGAGACGCTACAGCAGAAAATGGAAAATGGGTTAAGGGACCAGGAATGAAGATATTTGACGCTATAAGAAAATCTCTTGGTGATGTTAATATAATTGCAGAAGATCTTGGCACATTAACTGAAGAAACTATAAAACTTAGGGATAATAATAATTTCCCGGGAATGAAAATATTAACTTTTGCATTTGATTCAGATGCGAATAATGCATTTTTGCCACATAATTATGAAAGGAATTTTATAGCTTATACAGGAACTCATGACAATGATACAGTAAGAGGATGGATTGAAACAACTGCACCCAAAGATCAAGTTGAAAAGGCAATAAAATATTTAAATCTTAATGAAGAAGAAGGATATAATTGGGGATTAATACGTGGAATATGGAGCAGTGTAGCTAATGTTTCAATTGCACAGATGCAGGATTTTTTGAATTTAGGTAATGAGGCAAGAACAAATATGCCATCTACTTTAGGTGGTAATTGGAAGTGGAGAGCTAAAAATGGAGTATTTACAGATGAACTTGCGAAACGTATTTATAATATGACAGAACTATATGGAAGACTTAAATCAAAACAAGTATAGGTGGATAACATTCAATGTATGGAATTTTAAAGCGTATAGATGAAAGTTTGGCTTTTGATGCATCAGTTTTGGTTAAATAGATAATTTATATATTATAAATGGAATAGAGAATAATAAAATGAATTTCAAAATGTCCTTATACTTGAGTTTTGTTGTTGAAGCATATATTATAAATTTAAAGTGATTCTATGTATTAATATTAAAACTCTGTTTATTTTCAATAAGAACTAAACAGAGTTTTAATATAGTATATAATTTTATTGTTATATTTAGGAGATGAAAATGAAGATTACGATTAAAGAAGTTGCTAAAGCAGCTAATGTTTCAACATCTACTGTATCCAGAGTAATATCGGATAGTCCTCAGATTAGTGAAAAAACAAAAGAAAAAGTAAGAGAAGTGATTAAGCAATTGAATTATAAACCAAATGCTATTGCAAGAAGTTTGGCTAATAAGAAAACAAGAATAATCGGTGTAGTTCTTCCAAATGAAGCTCAAGATTTGTCTTTTAATCCCTTTTTTCTTAAAGCTATGCAGGGAATGAGCAGTTATGCAAAGAGAAAGAAATACTATATTACTTATGCATTTAACGATGACGAAAGGGAAGAACTTAATTCTATAAAGGATTTTATAACAAGCAATCTTATAGCAGGAGTATGTCTTTTAAGACTAAGAACTGATGATAAGAGCATAGAATATTTAAATAATACAAATTTTCCATTTGTTGTTGTAGGGCGTCCAGAAGAACCGGAAAGTATGTTATGGGTTGATAATGACAATTTTAAAGCTACTTATAATCTTATGGATACGTTAATAAAGAAAGGCCATAAAGAAATTGCGTTTTTAGGAGCAAAAGAGGAATTGACAGTTACGAAGGATAGATTAAAGGGATATAAAGTATCATGTGAAATTAATGGATTATCTTGTGCCACAAAAAATATAATTATAAAAGATGAATTTACTGAAGAAGAAGGATTTGAAGGAGCATTAGAACTTATTGAAAAATGCAATCCTACAGCAATTTTAGTTCAGGATGATCTTCTTGCTTTTGGAGTTTTAAAAGCATTAAAAAGCAAAGGAATTTCAGATATTTCTGTTGTTGCATTCAACAATACTCCATTAGCACAATTTCAAAATCCACCATTAGCTTCTGTTGATATAAATGCTTATGAACTAGGATATTATGCAGCTAAAGTTTTGATAGAGTATTTAGAAAATAATAATGTAGAAAATAATCATTATATCATTGAATCTGAATTAGTAGAAAGGGAATCATTGAGGTAGTAAAACTTACCTCAAGTTACCCATAAGTGCAATCGCTTGCGGAAATGTTGATATTTAGGAGTATTTTAAAGAAAATATGTATAAAATAAGACGTGAGAAAAATAAATGTATCAAATAAATCATTGTAAAAGTTTTCTTAAAGTGATATACTAATTTTGTAGGAGTAATAATACCATAAAATTAATATTAGTTTATTAAATATATTATAAAATTTAATATTTTTTTAAAAAGAAATGCAAGCGATTGCGAACGAAGGAGAATATATAAAAAATGAAAAAAGTTTGGTGGAAAGAGGCTGTAGGATATCAGATTTATCCTAGAAGCTTTAAAGATTCCAATGGAGATGGTATTGGTGATTTAAATGGAATCATATCTAAATTAGATTACTTAAAAGATTTAGGAATAGATGTTATATGGGTATGCCCAATGTATAAATCACCTAATGATGATAATGGATATGATATAAGTGATTATCATGGGATTCTTGAAGAGTTTGGGACTATGAGAGACTTTGATAAACTCTTGCAAGAAGTTCATAGTAGAGGAATGAAGTTGATAATAGATCTTGTTATTAATCATACTAGTGATGAACATGAATGGTTTATTGAATCAAGGTCTTCAAAAGACAATCCTAAGAGGGATTGGTATATATGGAAAAAAGGTAGAAATGGAGCTGAACCCAATAATTGGGAAAGTATTTTCAAAGGATCTGCATGGGAATATGACGATTTAACTGATGAATATTATCTTCATTTATTTACTAAAAAACAACCTGATTTAAATTGGGAAAATCCTGAAATGAGAAAAGCTGTTTATAAAATGATAAACTGGTGGCTTGACAAAGGAGTTGATGGATTTAGAGTAGATGCTATAAGTCATATAAAGAAAGATCAGACTTTTGAGGATTTACCAAATTCATATAATAAGGAATATGTTGAATCTTTTGATAAACATATGAATTATGCAGGAATACATAAATTCTTAAATGAGTTAAAACAAGAGACATTTTCTAAATATGATATTATGACAGTTGGTGAAGCAAATGGAGTTAAAGCTGATGTTGATGCTGATTTATGGGTAGGAGAGGAAAATGGAAGCTTTAACATGGTATTTCAATTTGAGCATCTTGATTTGTGGGAGTCAAATGAGAAAAATGAAAAATCTAATATAATAAAACTTAAGGAAGCTTTGAGTAGGTGGCAGGAAAATCTACATGGAATAGGATGGAATGCCCTTTTTATTGAAAATCATGATATATCACGAGTTATATCTACTCTTGGAAATGATAATAACTATAGAATAGAATGTGCAAAAGCATTTGCTTTAATGTATTTTATGCAGCAAGGAACACCGTTTATATATCAAGGACAAGAGATTGGAATGACTAATGTTAAGTTTGATTCCATAGAAGAATATGATGATGTGAAATGCAAAAATATATATAATGAATTAATTTCAAGTGGTTATTCAAAAAAAAATGCATTAGAACATATATGGGGCATATCAAGAGATAATGCACGTACACCAATGCAGTGGAATAATTCCAAAAATGCTGGATTTTCAGATGGAGAATCTTGGATTCATGTAAATAGAAATTATACAGAAATAAATGTTGAAAATGAATTAAATGATGATAATTCAGTTTTGAATTTTTATAAGCAATTAATAAAATTAAAGAAGTCAAGTGAGACTTTAATATATGGAAAATATGAGCTTATATTGAAAGACAATGAGCAGATATATTCATATATGAGAATACTAGATGACGAAAAGTATATAGTAATATGTAATTTATCAGATGAAAATGCTGAATACAATTATGATGGTGCAGTACTTGATTTTAATAATTTGATAATTTCAAATTATAATATAGACAAACATGGTCAAATTAAAGATTTTATTTTAAATCCATGGGAATGCAGATTATATAAAATAAAAAATTAAATTCTAATAATAAAAAGCATAAAAACTAGACTTTATTTTTATAATGAAGTCTAGTTAATGAAATAAAATATATACGATATACTAAAAAATAATCGGAGGTATGTATTATGGGAAACGCAAAAGGAAAATTATTTTCATTTGAATTTTGGCAGAAATTTGGAAAAGCTTTAATGGTTGTTGTAGCAGTAATGCCAGCAGCTGGTCTTATGATTTGTATTGGAAAACTAATTGGAATGTGTGGAGATGCAGCTCTTGTTCATATGATTTCTAATGTTGTAGAACAATTAGGATGGGGAATTATTAATAATCTTCATATTTTATTTGCAGTAGCTATTGGTGGTTCGTGGGCAAAAGAACGTGCTGGTGGAGCATTTGCAGCACTTATAGCATTTATACTTATAAATCTTACTACTGGATCTATATTTGGAGTTACATCAGATATGCTAAATGATTCAAGCGCGACAGTTAAAACAATATTTGGTCAAACTATAGCAGTTGGTGATTACTTTATATCAGTTCTTGGAAGTCCTGCTTTAAATATGGGTGTGTTTGTAGGTATTATTTCAGGTTTTCTAGGTGCATCACTATATAACAAGTATTATAATTTTGATAAACTTCCAGATGCATTATCATTTTTCAATGGAAAACGTTTTGTACCGTTTGTTGTGATTGCAGGTTCTGTTGTTTCAGCTGTAATTCTTTCAATAATATGGCCATTTGCTCAATCAGCATTAAATTCATTTGGTATGTGGCTTGCAGAATCTAAAGATACAGCACCGATTTTATCTCCATTTGTATATGGATGTTTAGAACGTTTATTATTACCTTTTGGGTTACATCATATGCTTACAATTCCAGTAAATTATACTGAATTAGGTGGAGTGTATACAGTATTAACTGGAACAAATGCAGGAAATGCAATTGCAGGTCAGGATCCATTATGGTACGCATGGATATCTGATTTAATAAACTTAAAGGATGCAGGAGATACTGCAGCATATAATAATTTATTAGCAACAGTTACACCAGCAAGATTTAAATTTGGTCAGGTTATACTTTCAAGTGCTTCATTAATTGGTGCAGCATTAGCAATGTACAAAAATGTTGATGAAGATAAAAAGAAAAAATATAAATCAATGTTTTTATCTGCAGGTCTTGCTGTATTCCTAACTGGAGTTACAGAACCTCTTGAATTTATGTTTATGTTTGTATCTCCTGTTTTATATGGTGTATATGCTGTTCTTACTGGTATCGGTTTTGCAGTTGCTGATATAATACATGTAAGAGTTCATGCATTTGGTTTTGTTGAATTATTAACTCGTATTCCTATGTTTGCAAAAGCAGGAATAATAATGGATATTGTTAATTTTGCAATTGTTGCAGTTATATTCTTTGGTTTATATTTTGTTGTATTTAATTTCTTGATAAAAAAATTCAATTTAGCTACTCCTGGACGTAGAGGTAATTATGTTGAAGATGAAGAAGAAACAAATAGTGCTTCAACAGTTAAGACTTCAGGTAATGAATTAGCTGTGAAGATAATTTCATTATTAGGTGAGAAAGAAAATATAGTTGATGTTGATGCATGTATGACTCGTTTGAGAGTTACTGTAAAAGATAAATCTTTAGTTGCAGATGAAAAAGAATGGAAACAAAATGGAGCAATGGGATTAGTGGTGAAGGATAAAGGTATTCAGGCTATATATGGACCTAAAGCAGATGTTATAAAATCACAAATACAGGATATTTTAGGAGTGTAGTGTAATGAAACTTTTAACTTTAAACTGCCATTCATGGCAGGAAGAAAATCAGTTAGAAAAAATTAAATATTTGGCAAAAGTTATAAGTGAAAAGAAATATGATGTTATAGCTCTCCAAGAAATAAGTCAATCAACAAAAAGCAAAATAATAGAAAATAATATAAGAGAAGATAACTTTGCAGTATTACTAAAAAAGGAATTAAATAAATTATGTAATGAAAATTATGAATTTTATTGGGACTTTTCTCATATAGGATATGATATATATGAAGAAGGACTTACAATAATGAGCAGACATAAATTTTTAGATAACAAATCGTTTTTTGTTACAAAAGGCCAGGATAGAACTTACTGGAAGACTAGGAAAATTGTTAAAAGCTCAATAGAAATATCTGATAAAGTAATTGATTTTTATTCATGCCATCTTGGATGGTGGAATGATGAAGATGAACCATTTAAATATCAAGCTGATAAATTAATAAGTTCTATTGATAATGACAGAATTACAATTCTTATGGGTGATTTTAATAATAATGCATTTATAAAAAATGAAGGATATGACTATCTTATAAATAACAATTTAACTGATTTATATTTACTGGGAAATAATGATGATAAATTGTGCATTACAGCTAAAGGAAAAATAGATGGCTGGGAAAAAAATAAGGAAAATCTTAGGTTGGATCTTATATTAAGTAACAAATCTTTAAATGTTAGAAAAGCAGATGTAATATTTAATGGGAACAATAAGGAAATAATATCAGATCATTATGGTATTGAAATGGAATTAGAGATTTAGTAAAAAGGCAATATGAGCAGTGTGTTCATATTGTCTTTTTGTTTACAGAAATTATAGTTAATTTAATTTCTGCAAAATTAATATAAGTGTTGATAGTGACTCTGATAAAGAAGTTAAATCTTCATCTGATAAAGTTGAAAGTTTATTTTTAAGACTTTTCTTAGCAGAAGATTTAAAAGCTTCAAATAATTTTTTGGCTTTAGGTGTAAGTTCCACACGCAAAATACGTCTGTCTTTATTATCTGAATATCTATTTACAAGATCTAATTCTATAAGCTTATCTATTATAGGAGTCATATTTGATTTTGATATATTTAATTTTTTGGCAATGTATGAAATAGGAGATGATTTTTCTTTTTCAAGATAAAGAATAACTTTTATGTGAGATGGAGGCAATGGTAACGATGACATGTTCTTTTTGAATTCCTGTTCACATAAAGGAAAATTTTTTATTAAATTGTTATCTAGAAACAAATCATTTCTCATTAAGGAAAGAAGGCTTAACATTAAATCAGCAGTTTTTGAAAGCTTATAGTCTGTCATTATTTCAGTTCCTTTCATTCTCAAAATTTCATTAATTATTATAATCTAAAATTAACCTTAAAACAATAAGAAGGTTATTGACTTAGAATAGTTATAAAATTATAATTAAATACATGCTTATTCAATGATATGAAAAAATATACAAAGATAAGTATAATACTTATTTTTGTATATTTGATGAAAAGGTCGAACTATTTAAGTTTAATTTAAGAAAATGATAAGGAAAAAGAATATTTATATTACTATAATATTATTTAGGTTATAGTAAATGGATATATTCGATTATATTTCAATATAAAATCAAGGAGGAGAAGATGAAAAAATATTTAATTGCGTTATTATTAACAGTAAGTACAATTTCATTAATAGGCTGTGGAAAAGCTGAGCCAGTTCAAGAAGAAAAAGCTATAGCAGTTTCAGTTCAGGCAGCTAAGGGTGGAGAAATTGAGAATACCAATACTTTTTCAGGAACTACAAAAATAAAAGATGAAACAGCTGTTACAGTTGAAATGGCTGGAACTATTGAAGAAATGGATGTTGAACTAGGAGATAGTGTTTCTAAGGGACAGACATTACTGAGAGTAAAAGGAACAGATGTTGAAAATGGGATAAAGACTGCACAAGCAGCATTAGAATCAGCACAGGCTGCTTATAATGATAGTGATGTATCAGTTGCTAATTCAGAAAACCAATTAGAAACTGGACTCACTAATGCAAAAACTTCTTATGATAAGGCAGTTTCTGGATATGAAGAAACAAAAAGACAGTTTGATAATACTGAACAGCTTTATCAAGCAGGTGCAGTTTCAGAAGATGCTTATAAACAGGCACAAGCAGGTTTAGATCAATCACAAAAGAGTGTTGAGCAGGCAAAAGCAGCTTTAGATTCAGCTCAGAAAGCATACGATATAGGAGTTGGAAACAGAGAATCAGCAAAGGCTGCTATAAATTCAGCTCAAGTTGCATTAGATAATGCAATGTCTAATAGGGACAAGTTGACTTTAAAATCTCCAGTTGATGGGGTTATTACAAAAAAGAATTTTAACGTAAATGAAATGGTTAGTCAGGGACAACCAGCTTTTGTAATTTCAAGCACAAATCTGTTACAAATTGACTTAAATATTACACAATCAGATATTGGAAAATTTAGTCAAGGTCAAACAGTAGATGTAGTGTTAGATGGACAGACAGTTGAAGGAACAGTAACTAATGTTCCAGAAGTTGCAGATTCTTCAAGCTCACTATATAAAGTTGAAGTTGTTATAGATAATTCTGATGGACAATTTAAAGCAGGAATGTCAGCTGAAGTTAATGTGAGCATAGAAAAGGAAGATGATGTAGTAACTGTACCAAAGAAAGCTATAGTAGAAGAAGATGATACAAAATATGTCTATATAGTAGGAGATGACAACAGGGCTGTTAAGCAGGAAGTTGAAACAGGAATTGAAACAGAAAGTACTGTTGAAATAAAGAGTGGAGTAGATGCTGATGACACAATTGTTATTGGAGGATTATCATTAATTTCAGACAATACAAAACTTTTCCCTGTAGTAAAGGAGGACTAAAGTAATGGGTGTAACAGGAACTTCAGTCAAACGTCCTCTTACCATAATAATGGTATTCTTAGTGGTAATTATGTTTGGTGGAATTGGATATAGCAAGATGCCAGCAAATTTAATGCCTGATATAGATATACCAGTAGCAATGGTAATGACACAATGGGCAGGAGCCAGCCCACAGGATATTGACGACCAAATTTCAGAACCTATAGAAAAGAGCCTTTCATCTATTTCAAATGTTAAGACAACAGTATCGAGGTCAAGTGAAGGTGTGTCATTGGTTGTTGCGCAATTTGAATATGGAATAGATGTAGATGAAAAATTAAATGATATTAGAAGTAAAGTTGATACAGTAAAAATGACTTTGCCTGATGATGTTGATAGTCCAAGTATTTTAAAGATGGATATGAATTCTCAGGCAATTGCTCAAGTAGTTGTAAATGGTGAAGGTACTTCAGATGATATTATGAAATATGCAGAAGAGACTGTTAAAGTTAAACTCGAAGCAGTAGATGGTACCACATCAGCAGATATAAACGGAGGAGATAAAACACAAATAAATGTTATTGCTGATCCTGCGGTTTTATCAAATTATGGTGTTACATTAGATACAATAAAAGGACTTTTATCAGCTACAAATAAGAGTTATCCATATGGTTCTATAACTCAGGGAGATGATAAAATTGTTATAAGAAGTGTTGATAAGGTAGAATCTTTAGAGGATATTAAATCAATTCAGGTACCAGTATCTAATGGCGATACTGTCAGCTTAGATAAGGTTTGTACAGTTGAATATGGAAATGTAGATAAAGAATCAATCTATAGATATAATGGCCAGGATAGTTTGGTTATGGATATTCAAAAACAACAAGATGCAAATACTGTACAAGTTATGAAAGCAGTAAATAAACAAATAGAAGAACTTAATAAAGAAAATCCACAATTTAATTTAAAAGTAGTTAATGATACAAGTGAATATATAAATGATTCTATAAAAGACGTAATGAAGAATTTAGCATTAAGTGCTGCGATAGCTTTTGGTGTAATATTACTTTTCTTAAAGAGTGGAAGAGCATCGTTTGTTGTTGCAGTCTCAATACCTACATCAATAATTGGTGCTATAGCATTGCTTTATTTTACAGGCGAAACACTGAATATGGTTACATTGAGTTCACTTGTAATTGCAGTTGGTATGGTTGTTGATAACGCAACAGTTGTTATTGAAAACATATTTAAATACAGGAAAGATCCTAGTTTGTCAATACAAGATGCTGCTATTAAAGGAACTAATACAGTGTCAACAGCAGTAATGGCATCAACATTGACAACAGTAGCAATATTCTTGCCAATATTGTTTACAGAAGGATTTACAAAAATAATGTTTGGTTCATTAGCAAAAACACTTATCTTTGCATTAACTCTATCTCTTATTGTTGCAGTTACTCTTGTTCCAAGTATATTTGCTAAATTAAGTGGTGGGAAGAATGGCTCTAAAATGGAGGAAAAGCCATCACCTATATTTGATAAGATAAGCGAATTTTACAAAAATGTTATAGTGTTAGCTTTAAAACATAAAATTGTTGTTGTACTTATAAGTATTGGAATGTTTATTCTTTCTATGGTTGTTGTAGCAACAGGAGCAATAGGTATGGACTTTATGTCTAGTGGTGATGAAGGTATGATAAGTATATCAATAACATTGCCAGAAGGATTAGATTTAGAACCAAGTGATTATTATGTATCTATGGCAGAAGAAAAAGTTTCAGATATTCCTGAAGTTGAAACAATGATTACTCAGATTGGTTCTGGTTCAGTATATAGTTCTGGATCTTCAAATTCTGCAAGTATAAGTCTTGATTTAGTATCTTCAAAAGAAAGAAAGAGAACAACTGATGAAGTTGAACAGGATGTTGTTGAAAGACTAAAAGAAGTTCCAGACTGTGAGATAAATGTAAGTCAAAGCAGTAGTATGTCTATGGGTGGAACTGGAGATGTTCAAGTTGATATTAAAGGACCAGACTTGGATGTATTAGAAGAAATAGCTAATCAAGCAAAAGCTAATGTTGAACAATTATCAGGATTCAGAAATGTAGAGACATCTCTTGCAGATTCTAATGAAGAAGCACAATTTAAAGTAGATAAGAGAAAAGCTACATTATATGGAATTAATACAGCATCAATAGCTTCAACATTACGTACAGCAATAAGTGGTACAGATGCTGTTACAGTAACAATAGATGATTATGATTATGATGTTAATTTAAAATTTAAAGAATCAAGTATAGACAGCATAGACGATATTAAGCAGATAAAGATTAAATCAGCAACTGGACAAGAAGTTCCATTAAGTGCATTTGCGGATATAACAATGGCTGATGGATTAAAATCTATATCTAGAACAGATGGAGACTATTCAATTTCTATTACAGCTAAGGCTGATGGAATGGATACTAATACAGCTTCTGCATTATTAACTCAAGCAGTTAATCAAGTTGATATGCCTAGAGATTATAGCATTGATGTTGGTGGTACAGCTGAAATGATGTCTGAATCAATGAGCAGCCTTGCTATAGCAATGCTTATAGCTATAATACTTGTTTATATGGTAATGGTAGCTCAATTTGAGTCATTTAGTAAGCCATTTATAATCATGTTCAGTATACCATTTGCATTTGTTGGAGTTGTCCTTGCATTATTGATTTCAAGAATAACATTAAATGTAGTTGGTATGCTTGGAGCAATATTATTGGTTGGTATAGTTGTTAATAATGGTATAGTTTTAATTGACTATATTGGTCAGCTTAGAGAAGCTAAAGTTCAAGGAAGTCTTGAAGAAATAGTTGCAAAAGGATGTGCAGCCAGATTAAGACCAGTATTGATGACAACAATGACAACAATAGTTGGTATGGTTCCTAGTGCATTGGCATTTGGTGAAGGTGGGGACATGATGCAGCCACTTGCAGTTGTAATAATTGGTGGTCTTTCAGTATCAACAATGGTAACATTAATTTTAATACCAACTGTATACTTAATATTTGAAAAAATACAAAATGTATTATCAGATAAGTTTGGAAAGATATTTGGTAAAATAAAGTTACCTCATATTGGATTTAAAAAAGAAAAAATGGATGTAAATATATTATCTAAAGATATTAATAATGATGATAAATCAAAAGATAGTAATAAACCAAACTTAAAAAAATAGATTGAAGTATTGTTAACCATGGAGAAAGAGTTTTTTCATGGTTAACTGATTATAAGATTATTTTGTGGTAAAATTATGTAATAGAAATGAAGAGTAATAGTAAAGAGGTGGAGTAATGAGAAGAAATTTAAATAAGATTGTTGCTTTTGCAATTGGGGTTAGTGTAATTAGTGGAAGTATAATTCCAGCAATGGCTGAAACTAAAGTGACATACATTGATTTAGCTACTATTAATCAACAGAAAAATCAAGCAAGTAATAAACCAGTTTTATCATTAGAAGATGCAATGGAAACTGCTGTTTCTAATAGTGAAACCTTAAGTTTATTAGATAAAACTATAAGTTATACTGAAAAAATAAATGATGTCACTGAAAAGATAAATAACGTTTCAGAAGATAATGATATGATAGAAGATTATGAGAAGGATTATACTGAAGAAAAGAATGATTTATCTATAAAAGCTCTTAAACAGAAAAGAGATTATCAAGAGGACATTTTAAAGACAAATGTAAGAGATTCATATAATCAAATTGTTACAAAGCAAGTAGAATTGGAAAGTTTAAAATTGAATCTAGATATTCAAAATAAGAGAAATTCTGATATGAAATTGAAAAATAGCTTAGGCTTAGCTACATCTATTGATACAGAAGATTTTGACTTAAATATACAGAAAATGAAAAATGGAATAAAAACTTCAGAAGATAGCTTAAAGCTTTTACAGTATAAATTTAAAAATTTAACAGGAATTGATGTTTCTAAGTATACTTTAAATAGAGATATTGAATATGATAAATTTGAAATAGATGGATCGGTAGAAGAGTATTTAGATGATATTGTTGAACAATATATAGAAGAATCTCTTAAACAGGAGCAGATTGATAATGAAAAAGACTATTTAGATGAGCTTAGAGATGATGTAAAGATAACTAGTTCTGATAAGGCTCCTAAAAAGGATGAGTATTATAGTACAGTGACAAATGATGATGGAACAGAAAGCAGAAAATTTGATGCTGCTGGTTATAAAACTGCATTATCAGATTATATATCTAAACTTTCAAATTATGCAAAATATTTAGGATCTAAGTTGTCAAATATATCAGATCAAACAACTTTAAATGAAGAAAAGAAAGCATTTAAAGAAGCACTTAGACAGTATTATATTTTATTGATAAATACTGAAAACACTATTGAATTAGATAAAAAGAATATTGAATTAAACAATCAAAAATTAAAAAATACTAAGCTTCAATATGATTTGGGTCAAATTACTAAAGATAAGTACGATGAAGCTGTAAAGAATAACTTAGATTTAGAATCAGAATTGAGAACAGATATAGAAGCATATAATCAGTATAAAGATAATATTCAAAAACCTTGGCTTAAACTTACTATACAATAAAATAAATATATTGACCTATATAACATAGCATAAATTATTAACATATTTAGATATATATAAACCATTAATTGTGGATAAATTCTTTGAAATTTGTAATAATTGTGGATTATATATATCTTTTTTATTTAGCTGTAGAGATTTAAGAAAAATACAATATTATATATTATAGACAAAATTCATTTATATGATAAAATATATGCAGGGTATAAAATGTAGTTGAAAGGGGATGATTAGTAATTAACAAAATGATTTTTTAATTAAAAATTTAAGCGCCAGAACTTAAAGTGGAAGCTAAAGGTAAATAAATTGGCTTGAGAATCCTTTTGGGAAATTAGATTTAGATAATTTCCAAAGGAAACTCAGTGCACATGCGTTTACTGAGTAAGTTCGACTAGCCAAATCAAAGATTTGGAGTCTCACTTGCACGCTGTGTAAGTTCGACTAACCAAATCGAAGATTTGGAGTCTCACTTAAGTTGACGAGGTTGGGGAGTTATCGAAACTTCGGCGGGTGCCCCACGGTATTGCACTACCGTTAACAACTGGCAAAACTTTAAAGTGATTTAGAGTACAAATCCAGTTTGGTGTTAAAACCTTCTAAAGTTAATGCTTTTAGGTTACAGGATTGTTATACCCTTTTTTGCATAAAATGTTCTATGATTTTGTAGAAATTTGTGATTTTATGCATTGTAACAAAAGTATAACTTAGAACAAAAAATAAATAGAGAAAGCTTATTATTAAATAAGTTATTTTAAGGAAGGAAGATTTAATATGTGCGGAATAGTTGGTTATTTAGGAAGTGGAAAAGCAACATCATTTGTAATTAATGGGTTGTCAAAATTAGAATATAGAGGATATGACTCAGCAGGTATTGCTGTTGTTAATGATGGAAAGATTGAAGTTAGAAAATTTAAAGGAAGACTAGATAATCTTGCTAACAATATAAAAGAACATCCAATAGAAGGGAATATAGGAATTGGGCATACAAGATGGGCAACTCATGGTTCTCCTTCAGATTTAAATTCACATCCACATTTAAATAGTAAAGGAACAATTGCTGTAGTTCATAATGGTATAATTGAAAATTATTTACCATTAAGAAACTGGCTTAAAGGTGAAGGATATACTTTTAAATCTGAAACTGATACAGAGGTTATACCTAATCTAATTGATTACTATTATGAAGGAGATTTATTTGAAGCTGTTATAAAAGCTCTTAAGAAGATTGAAGGAAGTTATGCATTAGGGGTTGTTTGCAAAGAAGAACCAGACAAATTAATAGCAGTAAGAAAAGAATGTCCTCTAATTGTAGGATTAGGTAAAGGCGAATCATTTATTGCATCAGATATTCCAGCGGTATTAAGCTATACAAGAGATGTATATCTTTTAGAAAATCATGAAATAGCTGTTCTTAATAAGGATGGAGTTAAACTTTATGATACTGATGGTAAAGAAATTACTAAGGATATATATCATGTAACATGGAGTGAAGATGCTGCAGAAAAGGGTGGATTTGAAGATTTCATGTTAAAGGAAATTCATGAACAGCCAAAAGCTATAAGAGATACTATGGCTGGAAGAATTTCAATGGAAAAAAGCATGATTTTAGATGATTTAAAGATTACTAAAGAAGATTTAGAAAATACAGATAGAGTATTTATAGTTGCATGTGGTACTGCTTATCATGCAGGGCTTGTAGGTAAAAATGTCATCGAGTCTCTTGCAAGAATACCAGTTGAAGTAGATATTGCATCAGAATTTAGATATAGAAATCCGCTAGTAACTGATAAATCATTAGTTATAGTTGTAAGCCAGTCTGGTGAAACTGCTGATACATTAGCAGCATTAAGAAATTGTAAGACAATAGGTGCAACAATTGTTGCATTAACAAATGTTGTTGGAAGTTCAGTTTCAAGAGAAGCAGATCATGTGCTATACACATTAGCTGGCCCAGAAATATCAGTTGCTTCAACTAAAGCTTATACAACTCAAATTATAGGTATGTATATGATTGCTATGACATTTGCTAAGATTTTAGGCAAATTAAAGAGTGATAGATTAAATAAATTAAAAGAAGAATTATTAGATTTACCAGGCAAGGTAGAATTAGTTTTAGAAGATAAGGATAAGATAAAAGCTATTGCTGAAAAGTTATATAAAGAAAAGGATATGTTCTATTTAGGAAGAGGATTAGATTATGCAGTTGCTTTAGAAGGTTCATTGAAACTTAAAGAAATCTCATATATTCACTCAGAAGCATATGCTGGAGGAGAATTAAAACATGGACCAATTGCATTAATAGAAGATGGAACAAAAGTAATAACTTTATTAACTCAAGAAGCTTTAAAAGAAAAAATGGTAAGCAATATTGTTGAAATTAAAGCTAGAGGAGCAAAAGTTACAGGAATATGCTATGAAGGAACTAAGGGATTAGATGAAGTGCTAGATGAAGTAATATATATTCCAAGAACATTAGATATGTTTGCACCTGTATTGAGTGTTGCAGTCTTACAGCTAATATCTTATTATATAGCTAAAGCTAAGGGATGCGATATTGACAAGCCAAGAAATCTCGCAAAATCAGTTACTGTTGAATAATTTAATAGAATAACTTTTTATAATTGTCATTTTGAAAGAAAGATTGATTGTTTGAAAGAATGTTTGATTATTTGAAAAAAAGATTGATCTTTTGAAAGAAAGTTGAATTAAAAATTAATATATAGTTAATACTAACTTTAGATGTTTAGTATTAACAAATATAGACTCTGGAAGGCTAGACATTTTGAATACGAAGTGTCTAGCTTTTTTTAGTTGTAAGAGGTGAAAATATGGCAAAAAGGAAACGAAAGCTGAATATTGAGAAGATGATTAAAGAAGGTTATGGCTCTGGTATTGGTAGTGAATATAAGCCATGGATTAAGATACAGGATGTGCCTTCATTAGGCAGGGTTACGAGAGTAAGAGGAATAAAGACAAATAGACAGCATGAGCTTCTATCAGATATGGAAAGAAATTATTTTTACATATTAGAGTATTCAGATAATGTTAAAGACATAAGAGAACAATTTCCGTTGCTTCCACAGGAAGATACTATTTCTATTGCAGATGAACTTGGATTAAGACATCCAAAGAATTCTGAAACAGGTGAAGATATTGTTATGACTACGGATTTTTTAATAACAGTATCTACAAAAGATGGAGTCAAAGAAGTAGCAAGAACTATAAAATCTAAAGATGATTTATTAGATAAAAGGATACTCGAAAAATTTGAAATTGAGCGTGTATTTTGGAAGAAGAGAAACATTGACTGGGCTATAGTCACAGAAGAAGAAATAGATAAAACAATTGCTCATAATATAAGCTTTATTCAAGCTTATAGGGATATAAAAAATGTAGATGGATTTACTCATCTAGACTCTTTAGAAATTCAGGATTTAGTTTATGAATTTATAAGAAGAATGGTAGATGATAAACGAAGTGTGAGAGCCATATCTTTGGAATTTGATAATGATATGAGTCTTGAAAGTGGATGTGGATTAAGTATTTTTAAATATTTAATTATAAATAAGATTATAGAAATAGACATATCAAAGAAAATTGACGTAAACAAAAATATTCCTATTTTATCAATAAGCAGAGATGAGATAAAGAAGGTGGAAGTTATATGATTTCTATTAATTCTGTTTTTAAATACGTTGATGTTGACGATGGTGAAAGAATTAGAATTGTAGAGCTAGATGAAAACTATGTTTATATTGTGAATATAGATGCAGTAACATCAATGCCAAGAAAAGAAAGTATTAATAAGATTATAGAAGAGATTGAATGCAATAAATTGATAAGGATAAAAGATCCTTATATAAAAATTATTGAAGATGATGAGTTATCACAAGTTCAATTAAGTAAGAGAAATGAAGATTGGGGATTTATAGAAAAGTATTGGGAAACTTATAAAGATGATATTTTAAATAAAACAAAACGTTCAAAAGCATTTAAATCAATATGTGATGAATCAGGTAAAGGAATGAATAAAGTAAAAAGATTATTCAGCAGGTTTTGGCAAAGAGGTATGAATAAGAATGCTCTAATTCCTGATTATGATAAATCAGGGGGAAGGGGAAAGGAGAAAAAGCTGAATAGTATAAAAACGGGTAAACCTAGAAGAGCTGATTATTTAGGAAATAAAATTGAAGGAATCAATATAACTGATGATGTAAAAAAGCAGTTTGCTTTTGTAATAGATAAGTATTATAGAAATAATAAAAAAGTTTCATTAAAAGAAACATATACGTTAATGTTAAAGGATTTTTATTCAGATAGTTATATAGAAGATAATGAAGTTAAGCATAGAGTATGGGATGAATCAAAAATACCAACATATGATCAATTTTATTATTGGTTTAAAAAGAAGGAAAACTTAAAAAAAGATATTATATTTAGAGAAAGTGAGAAAGAATTCAATCTAAAGCATAGACAGCTTTTAAGTAATTCTACTCAGGAAACTGATGGACCAGGTACGAGATTTCAAGTAGATGCAACTATAGCAGATATCTATTTAGTAAGTTCATTAAATCGAAACAGAGTTATAGGAAGACCAGTAGTATATGCAATTATAGATGTATTTTCAAGAATGGTTACAGGAATATATGTTGGACTTGAAGGTCCATCATGGATTGGAGCAATGATGACCCTAGATAATATGATTGCTGATAAGGTTCAGTTTTGTAGAGAGTATGGGATTGAAATAAGTGAAGAACAATGGCCATGTAGACATCTTCCTGAAATTATTATTGCAGATAGAGGAGAATTTGAAGGTTACAATGTTGAAAATTTAATTAATAATTTAAATGTAAAGATAGAAAATACATCACCTTATAGAGGCGATTTAAAGGGAATTGTAGAGAGAAGTTTTAGAACTACTAATGAAAAAATAAAACATAAAACACCAGGTGCAATTCAAAAAGAATTTAGAAAACGTGGAGATAGAGATTATAGACTTGACGCTACTTTGACATTAGAGGAGTTTACTAAAATCTATATAAATATAGTACTTCATCATAATAGCAAAATAATAGATAAATACCCTATGGATAAGGAAATGATAGCTGATGAAATAACAGCTTCACCAATAAATTTATGGAACTGGGGAATTAAAAACAGAAAAGGAAGATTAAAAACTGTTGATAGAGAAGTTTTAAGACTTAATATACTTCCTAAAGGCAGAGCAAGTGTTTCAAGAGCAGGTATAAGATTTAAAGGATTATATTATAGTTCTGATAAAGCACTTAAAGAGCAATGGTTTGTGAATTTAAAAGTAAGAAGTATTGAGGTAGTTTATGATCCAAGAAATATGAGCAAGATTTACATTCCATACAATAATGGATTGGATTATGATGAATGTTATTTAATAGATGCAAGTCTTCAATATAAGGATTGTCTTCTTGAAGAAATAATCTTTAATGAGGAATTGAATTCAGAATTAAAAGATAAAGCTTTAAGAGAACAGAATCAGAATAATATTGATTTAGAAAAAGAGATAGATAAGATAGTTAAGCAGGCAAAGAAGGAAAAAGCAAAAGATATTAATTATAATAAATCACCAAATCAAAAACTTAAGGGAATAAAGAAAAACAGGGCTGTTGAGAAAGAACTTAATAGGCAGGATGAAGGTTTTAGTTTAGGAAAAGATATTGAAAAAGCAGATAGAGTTGCAGAAGTAATTGAGTTACCTACGGCTAAAAAAGATACTGAAGAAACAGGTCATAACAAGTTAATGGATTTGATTAAGAAGAAGCGAGGTGAAAAGAGTGATAAATAGAGAAAGGACAACAATATTAAAAGGTGAGTTTCAAGAAGCTGTTTATAAGAATCAGGAACTTGAAGAATACTCATATAACCCTTTTATTGAAGCTTTACCACCTATTTTTACAGCAGAAGATGTTATTGATAGATTTACTGTTTTACCTGTAATTACTGATGTAGATAGAAATAAAACAGAGAACTTAAGATATCACATTATAAAAAGAACTAAGAATTTTCTTCAGCCATTGCCTATACATATTGAATTGGAAAGAAAGTTATCAACGCTTATTAGACGAGGATATTTAGGAAGAAATCCATTAGACAAAAGCTTTTTAGGTAAATTAAGAGTATTAAATAGATTAGATGATACATCATTAAAGGAAAATGAATTGCAGAATGAGCTAGAAAATATAAGAACTACTGCTGATAGTATATCTATTATTGGAATTTCAGGAATAGGAAAAACCACAGCTATTGAAAGACTGCTTCTTATGTATCCACAGGTTATAAAACATTTTGAATATAAAGGAGAAAGCTTTACTAGAACACAGATTGTATGGCTTAAAATTGACTGCCCTTATGATGGCAGCTTATCGACTTTGTGTAAAAACTTTTTTAAAGCTATTGATGATATTTTGGGTACCAGGTATCTAGAAAAGTTCGGTTATGCAAATCGTATAACATCAACAATGATGATTAATATGACAAAACTAGCTTGGAGATATGGTATAGGTGTTTTAGTAATAGATGAAATACAGCATCTTTTAAATACTAAAAATGATAAAGAAGAAATGCTTAATTTCTTTGTGACATTAACTAATACAGTAGGTATTCCAACAGTATTAATTGGAACAAGTAAAGCACAGAAGGTATTTAACGGTAACTTTAGGCAGGCAAGAAGAGCAGGCAGTGATGGTTCTATTATATGGGATAGAATGCAGAGAGATAGTGATGAATGGGATTTCTTTTTACGCTCAATATGGGAATTTCAAGGACTTAAAAATGTATGTGAATTAACTGATAAGATGAAAGAAGCTTTTTATGATGAATGCCAGGGAATCACAGCAGTTGCAGTTAATTTATTCTTATTAGCACAGGAAAGAGCTTTGCAGGATGGCAAAGAAGAATTAACAGTATCTATTATTAGAGAAACAGCTAAAAGGGATTTACATATGATACAGCCTATGATTAAAGCATTAAGAAATAATAACTTAGCTGAAATTATTAAGTATGAAGATATATCAATAGATTATGAAGAAGTAGCTAATGTTTATGCAAGGAATATTGAGCTTACAGGAATAATTAAAGAATCTTTTAAGGAAAGAAGAAAAGATATAGAGCTGCAGCGAAAAAGTACTATAGAAAGTTTAATAGTTGATTTAACTGAAATGGATATATTTCAGTATTTAGAGCTTAATAACATAAGAAAAATATGTGAGAAGATTGTTAGTGGTTCAAGTGCAAATGAGGATTATAGCAATTTAAAAATGGAAGCTTTGAAAGAAGCAATGGCATTAAATGAAAAGATGAAACTTAGAAAAGAAAAGAAACCTAAGGTAAAAATAACTGGTGGCTTAATAGAAATTTATAAGTTATCCAGAGAAAGAAACATTCATCCATATGAGTTGTTGAAAGAGGAAGGATATATTAAGAATCCTGTGGATGAATTTTTAAATGTGAATTGAGGAAAGGAGATATTAATAAATGCAAATAGATTTTTTTGAAACTGATAATGGAATGGATTCACGTGCTGTAGGTGCAGGAGTATATATGGTTGAGTTAGAAAATAAAAAAACTAAAAAGAAAATTTGTCTATATGTAGGTGAGTCAGTATGGATTGCATCAAGATGTGGTGTGCATCTATATTCTCTATATGAGGATCCTAATTATTTTGGATTGACTAAAGGAGATATAGAAAATGACCAATTTATTTTAAAATTTAGTGTGGTAGAAAATATTAATGGCAAAAAAAGTGTTTTAGGATGTGGAAAATATAAAGAATTAGAACTAGAAGCTATTAAAGCAAATAAGCCATTAACTCAATTAGATACTAGTGATAGACAAATTAGAAATAATGAAAAGAAAAAATTAAAAGTTCAAAGTGAATTGTTAAAACAAGGATTTAAATAGAACCATAAAATTATATTGATATTTTATAAAGATGAAGTTTTAAAGTGAAAATAGGGGATGGGACAGTAATTTAAATGAAAAGGAGATAATGCTTTGATTGATTTTTTTACTGATCCCTACAAAGATGAACTTATATATTCGGCTATAGCTAGATATCATTTTTATTCAGGAAATGCAGATTTTAAAGATACCATAGAAGAATGTTTTGGAAAGCGTTCAATGGTATCAACATTTGAACTGGGTGGCAGATTAGATTATCTTGCAAAGGAGCTTGGAGGAAGATATACAGCAGAAAAAATAATTAATGAGAATACTATTTTTCCTTACTATGTACCATTTATAGATAAGGGGAAAAGAGTTGAAGTATTAAATTATATGAAATTTAAAGGAAGCAGTTCTATTTATACTGAACTTGGAATAATAGCTGGGTCTATATGTAAAAGTCACAGTATCTATTATTGCCCTGTTTGTGCTAAAGAAGAAGTTGAGATTTATGGTGAAGCCTATATTCACAGAGAACATCAATTGCAGGGAATAATGCTATGCCCACATCATGGATGTATATTGAAGGAATATCCTATAAATAAGTTGGATTCAAGCAGGATAGAATATATAAAATTTGAAAATGACTTATTATGTTTTGAATTAGATGATGTTGAAATAAACAACTATGAAAAACATTTAAGATTAGCAAAGGATGCTTATTATTTATTAAGTAATAATTTAGATAAATTCAATAAAGAGAGTCTAACAAAAAGATATAAGTACCTTTTATACACTAAAGATTTTGCAAGAGCTACAGGTACTATAAAACAAAGAAAATTATATGAAAGTTTTATCAATTTTTATGGGGAAGATTTTTTAAAAGAACTTAATTGTAGCATAGATTTTAATAATGAATATAATTGGTTAAAGGTTGTTACTAGAAATACTAAAAGAGCAACGCATCCATTAAGGCATTTACTGCTTATTGGATTTCTATGTGATGATATAGAAAAGTTTTTTAGTATAAGAATTAGAAAACTTGAAATAGTTAAAACAGATTATAATCGTGAAGATTGTGATGTTAGTAAGTTAGAAGAGTACAAAAATAATATTTTAACTGCTATTAAAGAAAATAAAAATATGAAAAGAACTGAATTAAGAGAAAAGCTTAAGAAGGAGTATACCTATCTTTATAGATATGATAAACAGTGGCTATTTAGTAACCTGCCTAAGAAAGTTAAAGCTGATATAGGAAATAAAAGAGTTAACTGGGAAGAACGTGATAATGAGTATTTAGATATACTTACTAAAAAATATAATGAGATAAAAGCTATGGAAAAGCCAGTTAGAATAACAAATTCAGCATTAGCTAAACCACTAGGAATATTAGTTAATATACAAAATAAAATTAGTAAATTACCTAAGACTAAAGAATTCTTAGATAAGGTATGTGAAAGTACAGAAGAATTTCAGTTAAGAAGATGTGAATATGTAATAGACCAATTAATAAAGGATGAAAAAGAATTAAAGCTATGGCAAGTACAGAGAATTGCAGCTATAAGAACTAATGAATTTAATAAACTAAAGGAGAAGTTAATTAAGTATATAAGTGAAAAAGAGCTGAGGGGATACAATGGGGAGAATGCAACTTAAAATAAAAAACTGGCCCTTTGAAAAGGGGAAGAAGGCTCAACTTATTTGGATAGGTGAGCCTTTTAAATTTAATAATAAATGGATGATTGATACATATTTTAATGATGAAAAAGTAACTAAAAGAATAGTTCAGGATTGGGCTAATATACATTTCTTATCTATTGATAAATACTATACTGATGGAGATTTAAATTCAGGGGAAGTAATAGATAAAGATGGAGTTATAGAAACTATAGACATAGATTTAAGTAATGTTGTACCTAAATATAATGAGAATGATTGGAGAATAAAAGGCAGTAGTTATAAAAGTAAATCCAGAACGTTTAATTTTTATAAGAATAATAAACTCTATTCTATACCAGTAGTGGAGATAGTAAGATCAGTACTTGCTCCTAATACTTTTATGTTAAATACAATATTATATAGTGATACGTTTGAAGATTATTTTACATATGAAATTAACAATAGAATTTTAAATTTATATTTTAATAGTAATTATAGAACTACAAATTTAAAGGATGTTTATTACAATCATTTTGCTTGGATTATTGGTAATAAAGATATATTAAATATGGTTAGTGCTATAGGATATAATACATCAATTAAGCATAAAATGATGTTTGATTTTAATATCCATAATTTTAAATTTACAGCTAGAGTTAGAAAAACTAAATATGGTTACTTGGTTCAGGAGATTATTAAAGTTAGAGAAAAAAGAATTAGTTTTAATGAAATTAGGGTGTTTCATCCTAGCTTTGAGAAATATGAAAGAAGTAATGAGGCAAAGAAATGGTCTTATGCTAATTTAAGTAATAGTATTAATAAAGAAAGAACTATTGATAATGAAACTGATGGCTCTACAAAAGGAGCTGAAAGTATTAAGGATGAACTTGTAGTACAGGAATATTTAAATATTCCTAAGATTAAGAAAGAAAAAATAGGACATGTCAATAAACGTGAAATAGAAGATGAAAATACTAAAAAGTTTGTTAGGGAAGATGATGATAGGAGGACTTTTGTCGATAAGGGGGGATTTAATAAGACGAGAGGAATAGAAGTTTCAGATGTAGATGTAAGAAGTGTTAGTGGAGAATTAAAGGAATTTATAGAAATTCTTAATAGATTAAAAGTAATGAAAGGGATAAAAAATATTCATATAAGAGTAGTTAACTTACCATTAGGAAGAAGGTTTTCATTTACAAATCAAAAAATGATTAGAAGACAATGTGTA
Organism: uncultured Clostridium sp.; assembly: GCF_934754915.1. Taxonomy (GTDB): domain Bacteria; phylum Bacillota; class Clostridia; order Clostridiales; family Clostridiaceae; genus Clostridium. Next base: position 870 of record NZ_CAKVKB010000001.1, on the reverse strand, counting down.
CTGGCTCAAATAACTGATTATATGGAAAATAAATATGGAGTGATTGAAGTGGAAAGAAATGGGAAGTCACTTTCTACATTAATACTATATAACATTAAGTTATATTGCTGGGAAAATATATATTCATTGATATTAAAAAGTTTAGTTTATGAAGGGGGAAAATGGGATAATGATATATTAGAATTATTAAAAAAGAAAAATGTATTGGTTAAACGACATAGACACAGTAATAAAGAGATATTAAAAAGAGCTAGTAACATATATAGAGAAATAATAGGTTATAATTTAATGTAGTTAAATGAAAAAACAGTTACAATATAGTATACTATATATTGTATAAGATTATAAAAAATGCAATATATAAGCCGAGGGGGGAGCTTATAATGAAATATACTATTAATAAAAGAATGATTACTGAATTAGCTAATAAGGGTTGCAAGAAAAATGTTATAAATCAAATGTATGAAAAATCTGAAGGAATGGATGCTAATTACTTTACAAATAAATTAAATATAAAGATACCTTTTCAAGATAAACCACCACTTGCAAGGTTAACAAAAGAAGGAGAACTTGCAGAATTATTTAAAATTGAGGAATTGTCATATAGAAGTAGAGTATTGTCACAGTACAGAAATAATGTAATAGAAAATGCTAAAAATAAATATAATGAATTCAAAAGTGTAATAGATGAACATGAGGTTATAGTATTTACACCTGCTAATAGGAATGAACTTAAAAGAAGAATAAAAACAGATACAATAGAGAGTAAGGATTTTATAATAGATTGTTCCAATATAGTTGATAAAGATATAATAAAAGATAATTTTTCAAAAATTGCAAATAAGAAAAATTGTGATTATTTATATCAAT